>JBBRUO010000324.1:0-6967 GCA_038247725.1 Gemmatales bacterium | reverse complement strand
CGCCCAGCTACGCGGTGGTTCGCGGGTTGGGGGGTGCGTTCGGCTTGATAACGTCCTACTGACCTCGGGGGCCTGTTCGGGACCCGCGGTCGGCCTGGGGGACGTGTCACCCCACACCGCCGCGGAGGCCGACGGCGTTACTACAGATGTTGTGGACCGACAGAGCGTGGGCGATCTCGGCCCGTGCGTCCCGGCCCGAATGGACTTGCCGCGAGGCGGGGTCCTGGTGAGGATTGCCCCTCCGGCACTCGTACTGAGGAACTCGCGTGAAACGGTTCGGTCTCGCCCTGCTCGGCTGCGCCCTCGGCTTGGTCTTCACGGGGATCGCGGCCGCCGCGCCGGTGATCCCCGGACTGGCCGGCAAACACCCGCTCTCTGAAGGGGAGGTCGGGCACCTGCTGATGGGTGAGTTGCGGTGCGCCGCCTGCCACACCGCGAAGGAGCTACCAACGGTGCCCGAACGCGCCGCCCCGGATCTCACCGATGTCGGCGGGCGGGTGACCCCGGACTTCCTCCGCCGGTTCCTCGCGTCGCCCGACTCGGCGCACCACGGTTCGACCATGCCGGACCTGCTGGCCGGCGAACCCGCCGAGGCGCGGGCCGAGATCGCCGAGGCGCTGACGCACTTCCTGATCGCGCAGTCGCCCAATCGTTACGCCGCCACGGCGGTCGATGGGAAAGACGCCGCGGCGGGCAAGGTGCTGTTCCACTCCGTCGGGTGTGTCACCTGCCACGCGCCGCGAGACGAGACGGGGAAAGAAATGCCGCGCGACGGGGCGGTCGTGTTGGGGCACGTTCCGTCGAAGTACAGCCCGGCGTCGCTGGCCGCCTTTCTGTTTCAGCCGACGCGCGCGCGGCCGTCCGGTCGGATGCCGGACATGAAGCTGACCCCAGCCGAGTCCGAGGCGGTCGCCGGCTACCTCCGCGGCCCGGCGACCCCGAAGGCCACCCCCCTCGAACCGCAAGAGAAGTTGGTCGCACTCGGCAAGGCACACTTCCAACGACTCAACTGCGCGGCGTGCCACAAACTCGGCGACATCCCGGCCGCGAAACCCGCCGTCGCCTTCACCACCGCGGACGTGACGCGCGGCTGCCTGTCCCAAACGCCGGGCAAAAGCCCCCGCTTCAGCCTGAGCGAAAGCCAAGTCAAAGCGATCCGCGCGGCACTCGCGACGAAGGGCGCGGCGGCTTCCGAGAAATCGAAGCTGGGCCTGACCCTGACGACGTTCAACTGCGTCGGCTGTCACACCCGTGACGACTTCGGCGGCGTGTCGGAGGACGTCGAGGCGTTCTTCACCTCGAGCGAGAAGGAACTGGGGGAAGACGCCCGCATCCCGCCGCCGCTGACGCTGGTCGGGGCGAAGTTGCAGTCGGTGACGATGAAGAAGGTGCTGTTCGACGGGGACGGCGTGCGGCCGTACATGACCACCCGAATGCCCCAGTTCGGGGAGCCGAACCTGCGGCACCTGCCGGACCTGTTCGCCCGACTGGATCGCGTCAAACCGGTCGCCTTCGACCTGCCGAAGCCGGAGGGCCGCACGGCGGCGGAGCGGGAGCGGGAGAAACAGATGCGGGCCGCCGGGCGGGAGTTGATCGGCGACAAGGGGCTGGGCTGCGTCGCCTGCCACACCTTCAACGGCAAGGCGGCGGGCAAGACCGGCATCGACCTGCTGACGACCACGCAGCGGTTGCAACCGGACTGGTTCTACCGGTTCGTGATTGACCCGAACGCCTACCGCCCGCGGATCGTCATGCCGACCTCGTGGCCGAAGGGTGAGGCCATGCACAAGAAGATCCTGAACGGCGACACCCGCGGTCAGATCGAGGCCATGTGGTACTACCTGACGCTCGGCACGTCCGCCCCGGACCCGTCCGGCATCCAGCGGGTGGACACGATCCTGAACGCCACCGACGCCGCCCGCACCTACCGGGGGCGGAGTAGCGTCGCCGGGTATCGCGGCATCGCGGTCGGGTTCCCGGAGAAGCTGAACTACGCCTTCAACGCCGAGACGGGCACGCTCACGGCCGTCTGGCGGGGCGATTTCATCCGCGTCAACCGGAGCGGTCAGGGGTCGGGCAACTTCACCCCGGCGGGGAAGGTCGTGCCACTCCCGCAGGACGTGTCTTTCCACGCCCTCGCCGACGAGACGGCCGCGTGGCCGCTCCGCCCCGTGACCACCAAGGACGCGCCGGAGAACCCCGACCCGCTGTACCCGAAGAACCTCGGCTACCAGTTCCAGGGGTATCACACCGACGACGCCTCCGTGCCGACGTTCATGTACCGCAGCGGGAAGATCGGGATCGAGGACCGGTCGGCCGCCGGGATGGCGGGCACGAACCCCGTGCTCACGCGGACGCTGGCGTTCGACGCGCCCGAAGCCCGCACGCTCTGGTTCCGCGCCGCCGCGGGGGCGGTGGAAGCCGAGTCGAAAACGCGGTTCAAAGTCGGCGGCCTCCGGCTGACGGTGCCGCCGGTGCCGACCGTGCTCCGCCCGACCGCCGCCGACCCGAAGACCCTGGAACTGCTGCTGAAGTTCGACATTCCCAAAGGCCAATCCACCCGGACGCTGCAATATGAACTGCTCCCGTAACCGCCTGCTGACGCTGCTCGCCGCCTGTGCGATCGGCCCCGCCCCCGCCACGGCCGAGGATCTCGGCGGGCGGTGGGGGACCGAGGAGCGGGAGCGGGAGTATTACCCCATCGTCACCGTGCCGATCCCCAAGGGCCTGGTGGTCGAGGCGGGGGCGTTCTGCCCGCTGCCGGACGGCCGCATGGCGGTCGGCACGCGGCACGGCGACATCCTCATCCTCGACGGCCTCGACGCCAAGAAGCCGACGCCGACGTACCACCGGTACGCCACCGGGCTGGACGAGATCTTCGGGCTGGCCTACCGGGACGGCGCGTTCTACGTCACCCAGAGTTGCGAACTCACCCGCGTCACCGACACCAAGAAGGACGGCAAGGCGAACCGGTTCGAGACGCTCTCGGACGACTGGGGGTACGCCAACTACCACGAGTACGCCTTCGGCTCGAAGTTCGACGCGGACGGCAACATCCACGTGGCGCTGGGGCTGTCCAACTCGTACAACTCGTACGCGCTGTTCCGCGGGTTCGTGCTGAAGGTGTCGAAGGCGGGGAAAACCACGGCCGTCGCCAGCGGGTTGCGCAGCCCCGCCGGCATCGGGCCGAACGAACACGGGGCGCTCTTCTACATCGAGAGCCAGGGGCCGTGGAACTGTTCGTGCAGCCTGAAGGCGGTCACGCCCGGCAGCTTCCAGGGGCACCCGGCGAGCTTCAACTGGTACAAATACGCGCCGGAGATGGGGCCGGTGCCGCCGACGCCCAAGTCCGGGTCGCGGATCGTCACCGAGAAGGACCGGGTGAAACCGCTCACGCCGTACGCCGTCATCTTCCCGTACATCCGCATGGGGCGGTCGATCACCGGGTTCGTCGTGGACGGCACGAAAGGCAAGTTCGGGCCGTTCGAGGACCAGATGTTCCTCGGCGACTACACCCAGTCGGTCGTCATGCGGGCGACGACGGAGAAGGTGAACGGCGTCTGGCAGGGGGCCTGCTACCCGTTCCGTGAGGGGCTTTCGACGGGCATCCTGAACGTCGCGTTCACGAAGGGTGGGAGCCTGCTGGCGGGCGGGACGAACCGCGGGTGGCCGGTGCGCGGCATCAAGCCGTTCGCCCTGGAGCGTCTGGACTGGAGCGGGAAGATGCCGTTCGAGATCAAACGCATCACCATCGAGCCGACGGGATTCCGGGTGGCGTTCACGAAACCGGTCGAGGCGACGACCGGCCGCGACCCGAAGTCGTACCGCGTGTCCACGTTCACGCACCCGTACCACGGCGCGTACGGCGGCCCGGAGATCGAGACGACGACGCCGGCGGTGACGGCGGTGTCCCTGTCCGACGACGGACTGACCGCGGCCCTCACGCTGGACACGCTGACCCGCGGGCACGTCCACGAGTTCGACTTCGCCGCGCTGCGGGATCGGGACCGGGGCGAACTGCTGCACCGCAACGCCTATTACACCGTGAACGAGATTCCCGCCGCCAAGTGACCCGACGGCCGGGGAGCCGGTCGCGGTCCCGATTCGCCCGTTCGCTTTCTCACGGCGGGGGGCGGACGGGGTACAATTCCACTTCTCACCCGTTCCCGTCCCGTGGGGGTGTCGCATGGTCCGGTTCATTCTCCCGTCGCTGCTGGCCGCCCTGGTCGCCGCCCTCCCCGCCACCGCCGCCGAGCCGAGTGCCGAGCAGAAGCTGGTCGCCGACGTGAACAAGGCCATCGAGAAAGGGGTGCAATACCTCCGCGTGAACCGCGACGCCAAGGAGCAGTGGGAGGGGTTCACCCTCGGCTTCCTCGGCATGAAAGGCGGCGGCACGGCCCTGGCCACACTCGCGCTTCTCAACTGCGGGCTGAAGGCCGATGATAAAGACGTAGCGGGGGCGCTGGCGTACCTGCGGGGCATCACCCCGGAGCGGACGTACACCGTCGCCCTGACGACGATGGCGTTCGCCGAGGCCCGCGACCCGCAAGACTTGCCCCGCATCCAGAAGAACGTGGACTGGCTCATCAAGACCGCCACCCGCCAGGACAGCAAGCTCACCGGCTGGTCCTACCCGCAGAACGCGACCGAACGGCCGGACGGCTCGAACACCCAGTACGCGCTACTCGGCCTGTACGCCGGCAAGCAGGCCGGGGCCAAAATCCCCGACGCGCTGTGGAAGGAGATCCGCGACCTGTACGTCCGCACGCAAGTGGCGGACAAGACCACCGACACCGGCAGTTGGAAGTACATCGAGGCGGCCGTCGGCGGCGGTGGCGGCAGCTTCACCATGACCACCGCCGGCGTCTCCGGGCTGGTCATCGCCAACATGGGGCTGGACGCCAACGAGCACCAACTGAACCCCGTCACCGGCGTGTCGGCGAACTGCGGCGTGTCCGAGTCGAACGACCCCATCCGCCGCGGGCTGAACTGGATCGGCAAGAACTTCGCCTTCGAGTCGGCGATCGAGAGCAAGTCGGCCTTTTACAACACCTACGGCATCGAGCGGGTCGGGCGGCTGTCCGGGCAGCGGTTCCTCGGCCGGGCGGACTGGTACCGCGAGGGGTGCGAGTGGCTCGTCAAGGTGCAGCACCGGGACGGCTACTGGAGCCGCGCGGAAGGGGTCGGCATCGACGGCATCCGCGTCGTCAGCACCAGCTTCTCCCTGCTGTTCCTGTCGAAGGGCCGCAGCCCGGTCCTCATCTCCAAACTGGCCTACGGCGACTTCGTCGAGCCGCAGAAAGGGGTCATCATCGAGAAGGGCGGGGAGAAAGGCGTCATCGGCTGGAACCGCAAGCACAACGACGCCCGCCACCTGACCGAGTTCGTCGCCCGCGAACTGTTCAAGGGGATGCCGCTCGGCTGGCAGGTGTACGACCCCCGGCGGGTGTCCCTGCCGAACGAGCAGGCGCTGCTGGAAGAGGTCGGCGTGCTGGTGCAGTCGCCCATCCTGTACCTGACCGGGCACGACGCGCCGAAACTGACCGGCCAGCAGAAGGAGCTGTTGAAGAAGTACATCGAAGAGGGCGGGTTCGTGGTGGCCGAGGCGTGCTGCGGGTCGAAGGACTTCGCCGACGGGTTCCGCAAGCTGGCGGCCGAACTGTTCCCCGACAACGAGCTGAAACCGCTGCCGCCGGAACACGCCATCTGGCGGGCGCATTTCGCCGTCCCGCCGGCCGATTTCAAGAAGCTGGAAGGGATGAACCGCGGGTGCCGCACGGTGATGGTGTTCAGTCCGGAGCCGCTGGCCGGATTCTGGGAGGAGTCGAAGTACATGCCGAAGCCCGCCGCGCGGGTGGCCCTGAACCGCGGCGAGCAGGCGTTCCGCCTGGGGGCGAACGTGATCGCCTACGCCACCGGGATGGAGCCGCCCAAGCAGCGGCTGACCTCCCGGCGGATCGAGAGCGACGCGAAGGACCTGAAAGCCCCGCCGAAGGGGTTCATCCAGCCGGCGCAAATCAAGTTGGAAAGCGAAGCCCCGCCCGCCCCGGCCGCGATGCGGAACCTGATGGGGTACGTCCGCGACGTGGCCCAACTCGACGTGGTGACCAGCGCCGAGCAAATCTTCCCGGCGAACGACGACCTGACCAAGTACAAGTTCATGTACATGCACGGGCGGAAGGCGTTCGACTGGGAGAAGGCGGAGCGGGATCACGTGAAGATCAATTTGCAGATGGGCGGGATGCTGCTGGCCGACGCCTGCTGCGGCAGCGAGAAATTCGATGCGTCGTTCCGCGCGATGATCGAGGCCATGTTCGCCGACGAGAAGCTGAAACTGGAGCCGATCCCCGTGGACGACAAGCTGTACTCCGAGAAGATCAACGGCGGGGTGGCGATCAAGACGGTGATGCGGCGCGAGAAGGTGGCGGCGGCCGCCGCCGGCAACGACGGCGGGTACGAGCAGTTGCCGCCGAAGTTGGAAGGGATCAAACTCGACGGCCGTTGGGTGGTCATTTACAGCCAGTACGACATCGGCTGCGCGCTGGAGAACCACAAGTCCACCGACTGCCTCGGGCACAACCCGGAGAGCGCGAAGCGGCTGGCGGCCGCCGCCGTGTTGTACTCGCTCAAGCGGGGGAATTGACGCAACGCGGGGTTAGGCATCGTCGAGAACGCTCGCCGCCAACCCCTCGGCGAAGCTGGGATACTGCGGCGTGAAGCCCAATGCCGCGCGTGCCGCGCGGCTGTCGATGCGGCGGTTCGGCTCGGTTCCGGACGTCGGCGACGGCTCGAACCGCGCCGGCGGTGCGCCGATCAACTTCGCCAGGTGGGTGTAGAAGTCCCGCCGCGTCACCGGGGTGCCGTCCGAGATGTTGAAGGTGCCGGCCGTGGTCGCCGGCGTTCTTCTCACCTCCCCTCGTTGAGGGGAGGTCGGCGCGGGGAGCGTCAGCTCGCCCGCCGGGAGGGG
>JBBRUO010000323.1:0-6982 GCA_038247725.1 Gemmatales bacterium | reverse complement strand
GTCGTCCCGCCCCGGCTGGCCGCCACGCATGTGGTGATCTGCCCGCTGGGACGGAGCGAGGCGGAGCGAAAGCCGTGCCTGGAAATGGCGGAGAAAGTCGCGGCGGAGTTGCGGGCACTGCCCCGCGACGAGTTCTTCGACTACGACCCGATCAGCGTGAAGATCGACAACGACATGAAGAACGCGCCCGGCTTCCGGTTCGCCGAGTACGAGTTGAAGGGCGTGCCCGTCCGCATCGAGATCGGGCCGAAGGACATCGAGAAGAGCGCGTGCGTGGTGGCCCGGCGGGACGTGCCCGGCAAAGAGGGGAAGCAGATGGGCGTCCCGCTGGATGGTGTTGCGCAACACGTCTCGCAACTGTTGCGCGACATCCAGAAGGCGCTGTTCGACCGCGCCAAGAAGTACCGCGACGACGGCATGAAGACGGCCAACAGCTACGACGAGTTCAAGCAGATGATCGAACAGGGCGGGTTCGTGTGGGCACACTGGGACGGCACGGGCGAGACCGAACGCAAGGTGCAAGACGAGACGCAGGCGACCATCCGCTGCATCCCGTTCGACGGCCCCACCGAACCGGGCGCGTGCATGGTGACGGGCCAACCGAGCGCCAAACGGGTCGTCTTCGCGCGGGCGTACTGACCCGAAGCCGCCGTCAACGGCCGAAGAGGGCCTTCTTCGCCTGCGACACCTCCTCCTCGTCCCACCGCACGACCTTCCCTTTCAGGATTTCGGCGATGGCCGACACGCACTTGTCGCCGGTCATCGCGTCGAAGTGGTTGCACCGGACCGCCACCGCCGGGACGCCCTGCTTCCGCAACTCCTCCGGCCACTGGCTGCCGGCCGCCACCATCGTGTCGCCGGCCAGCCGCGGCAGCTTGCACACCACGCAGCAGAACTGCAACCCCTTGGGCAGGTCGCACCCGCACTGGTCCCGCCACTCCCGCCGCACTCCCGGTTCCATCGACCCGATGAACGACACCTGCGGCTTCGGGATGACGAACCCCGGCAGGTGCGCCCACACCGACCCGTGGAAGGGCGCGGCCACCGCCACCACCTTCGTCACGCCGGCGTCCGGGTGGCACTCGACGAACCGCCGGGCGATCACTCCGCCGGCCGAGTGGCCGACCAGCGCGATCTCCTTGTAGCCCGCCGCTTTCACCGCCGCGATGCCGTCGCGTAGCCCCTTCGACAGCGGGATCAGGTCCATCGGCACCGTCTGCGCGTAGCTGATGCCGAACACGTCGAAGTCGTCGGCAAGCAACTTGACCAGCGCCCCGTCGGGCTTCTGCCAGGTGTGCGGCTCGGGTTTCTCCGCCTTCGCCGGTTGCAGCGGCCGGGGGATCAGCCCGTGAACGAGAATGACGGCCCGGTCCTTGGTCTTCTTGAACGCGGGGATGTCATCGGCCTCGACGTTCGGCGCGATGCCCCAGAACAGCGTCGGCAGTTCGACGCACGGGGCGAGGGAGAGCAGGCCGACCACGGCGACAGCGGCGGTCATGGGCG
Source organism: Gemmatales bacterium (assembly GCA_038247725.1). Classification (GTDB taxonomy): domain Bacteria; phylum Planctomycetota; class Planctomycetia; order Gemmatales; family Gemmataceae; genus JALHQU01. The sequence continues at coordinate 5,479 of JBBRUO010000323.1, read as the reverse complement.
GGTTCCTGGTGCGGGGCGAATGGTGTCCACCATTCTAGCAGTCCGCCACGCCATCGGTGCCTGAAGTGAGGCGGCCGGTCGCGCCGGTCGTGCGGCCGGTCGGGGTGCGCTCGGCTCGGCGGGCGCGGCCCCGTCGGGGCGCGGGTGTGGCCGGCGAATCCGGTCCAGTAGGACCACTTCCCGTGTCGAAATCGTGAGGACGTATCACGGATGACGCGGAGGAATTCGGCATGGGCATTCTCCCGGATTGGATGATCGAGCGGGACGTGAAGATCGAGCCGTTCGCCCCGCAGCAGCACCGGCCGGGGGTCATCTCGTACGGCCTGACTAGCTACGGGTACGACGTGCGGGTGGACCGCCGGTTCAAGGTGTTCACTAACGTGTACGGCAGCACGGTGGACCCGAAGAACTTCGACCCGAAGTCGTTCGTGGACATCGACGCCGACTTCTGCATCATCCCGCCGAACAGCTTCGCCCTCGCCGAGACCATCGAGTACTTCGACATCCCCAGGGATATGTTGGTGGTCTGTTTGGGCAAATCGACGTACGCACGTTGCGGCATCATCGTAAATGTGACACCCTTGGAGCCGGAGTGGCGCGGCCGCGTCACCATCGAGATTTCCAACACCACCCCGCTGCCGGCCAAGATTTACGCCGGCGAGGGCATCGCCCAGATGCTGTTCTTCCGCGGCGAGGGCGTGTGCCGCACCAGCTACGCCGACAAGAAGGGCAAGTATCAGGACCAGAAAGGTCTCACTTTGCCGTTCGTAGCGGGTGCGGGGGATGCGCAAGATGCGCCCGCGCCGCCGAAGCGGAAGAAGAAGTGATCCGTTGCCGCGCCCGTTCCCGCCGGCGGCCGCGCTGCCAGAATAACGGATACCAGTCGGACGGCGGTTGACCTTGCCGACTCTCCACCGGTTATGCGAAAAGCGTACACTGAACACTTAGCCGGTTGACACGCGCCCACAACTGTCGAATTATCCACCCCGCAACACTCACCGCGCGGGTGCCTTCATCGCCCCCAGCCTTCTCGGACTCCCATGCAGATCACCCGCCGCTTCACCACCGCCGGCCAGGACCCCTACACCGCCCTGTCGTTCGCCCCGCGGAGTTCGCGGATCGTGAACCCGAACGGCAGCGTCGTGTTCGAGATGACGGACATCCTGGTGCCGGAGTCGTGGAGCCAGGTGGCGGTGGACATCCTGGCGCAGAAGTACTTCCGCAAGGCCGGGATGCCGTCCAGCACGGTGCGGGTCGCGGAGGAAGGCGTGCCGGAGTGGCTGCAACGCAGCGTCCCCACCGCCGCCGCCGCCGAGGTCGGTGAAAGCGACAGCCGACAGGTGTTCGACCGTCTGGCCGGGTGCTGGACGTACTGGGGCTGGAAGGGGAACTACTTCACCAGCGAGACCGACGCGCGGGCGTTCCACGACGAGACGTGCTTCATGCTGGCGGCGCAGATGGCCGCCCCGAACTCGCCGCAGTGGTTCAACACCGGCCTGCACTGGGCGTACGGCATCGAAGGCCCGGCGCAGGGGCACTACTTCGTCGATCCCGCCTCGCTGGCGATGCGCAAGTCCGAGAACGCCTACGAGCGCCCGCAGCCGCACGCTTGTTTTATCCAGTCCGTCACGGACGACCTCGTGAACGACGGCGGCATCATGGACCTGTGGGTCCGCGAGGCCCGCATCTTTAAATACGGGAGCGGCACCGGGTCCAACTTCAGCCACATCCGCGGCGACGGCGAGCCGCTGTCCGGCGGCGGGCGGTCGTCCGGCCTGATGAGCTTCCTGAAGATCGGCGACCGCGCGGCCGGGGCCATCAAGAGCGGCGGCACCACCCGCCGCGCGGCCAAGATGGTGGTGCTCGACCTGGACCACCCGGACATCGAGGAGTTCATCAGTTGGAAGCAGGTGGAGGAGCAGAAGGTCGCCGCCCTGGTCAGCGGGTCGCGGTTGCTGAACAAGCACCTGAACGCCATCATCGCGGCCGTCCACGGGCACGCCGCCAAGGCCGAGCAGTACGACCCGGCGAAGAACGCCGCACTCCGAAACGCCGTGCTGGACTCCCGCACCGCGCTCATCAGCGAGAACTACATCGCCCGTGCCATGCAACTGGCCCGCCAGGGGGCGACCGGCATCGACATTGAAGAGTACGACACCGACTGGACCAGCAAGGCCTATTGCACCGTATCCGGGCAGAACAGCAACAACACCGTCCGCATCACCAACGACTTCATGAAGGCCGTCGAGACCGACGGCGACTGGCACCTGTACTGGCGCACCGAGTTGGAGAAGGCGAAGGCCGCCGGCCGCCCGCCGAAGGCGAAGAAGACGCTGAAGGCCCGCGACTTGTGGGACCAGATTTCGCTGGCCGCGTGGGGCTGTGCCGACCCCGGCGTGCAGTTCGACACCACCATCAACGAGTGGCACACCTGCCCCGCCGACGGGCGGATTAACGCGAGTAACCCGTGTAGCGAGTATCTCTTCCTGGATGACACCGCCTGCAACCTGGCGTCGTTGAACCTGTTGCGGTTTTATCACACCGCCAGCAGCACCTTTAAAATTGACGATTACAAGCACGCGGCCCGCGTCTGGACGTTGATCCTCGAAGTCAGCGTGGCCATGGCACAATTCCCGAGCGTGCCGGTGGCGCAGAAGTCGTTCGACTTCCGCACCCTCGGCCTCGGGTACGCCAACCTCGGCGCGCTGCTCATGGTGCAGGGGTTGCCGTACGACTCGCCCGAAGGCCGCGCCCAGGCCGCCGCGCTGACGGCCATCCTGCACGCCGGGGCGTACGCCACCAGCGCCGAGATCGCCGGCGAGATCGGGCCGTTCGCCCGGCACGAGGCGAACAAGGAGTCGATGTTGAAGGTGGTCCGCAACCACCGCCGCGCGGCGTACAATGCCGCCCCCTCCGAGTACGAGGGGCTGACCGTGCTGCCGGTCGGTATCGACCCGACGCTGTGCCCGCCGGCCCTGCTTGCCGCCGCCCGCAGCGAGTGCGACCGGATGGTCGAACTCGGAACCAAGCACGGCTTCCGCAACGCCCAGGTCAGTGTCGTCGCGCCGACGGGCACCATCGGGTTGGTCATGGATTGCGACACCACCGGGATCGAGCCGGACTTCGCGCTGGTGAAGTTCAAGAAGTTGGCCGGCGGCGGGTACTTCAAGATCATTAACCAGTCGGTGCCGCCGGCGCTGGCCAAGCTCGGCTACCTGCCGTGGCAGATCGACGACGTCATCCGCTACTGCCGCGGGGCCGCGACGCTCACCGGCTGCCCGCACATCAACCCGCAGAGCTTGACGGCCAAGGGCTTCGACGCCGAGGCCCTCGCCAAGGTGGAGGCACAACTCCCCGGCGCGTTCGAGCTGCCGTTCGTCTTCAACCGCTGGACGTTCGGCGACGCCTTCCTGGAAACGCACCTGAAGTTGAACAAGGATGTGTACACATCGCCGACGTTCGACCTGCTGGCCCACCTGGGCTTCACCAAGGAGCAGATCGCCGAGGCGAACACATACGTCTGCGGCACCATGACCATTGAAGGCGCGCCGCACCTGCGGGCCGAACACTTGCCAATCTTCGACTGCGCGAACAAGTGCGGCAAGCACGGCAAGCGATACCTCAGCTACGAGGCGCACATCCGCATGATGGCCGCCGCGCAGCCGTTCATCAGCGGGGCCATCAGCAAGACCATCAACATGCCGTATGACGCAACGGTGGAAGACGTGAAGCGGGCGTACTGGCTGAGCTGGCAGTTGATGACGAAGGCGAACGCTCTGTATCGCGACGGGTCGAAGCTGAGCCAGCCGCTCAACTCCATCGCCGACTCGCCGGAGGCCGCGCTGCTGGCCGCCATCCACCCGGACGAGTCGGACGAGCCGAAGGCGGAGCCGGTGCGGACGGCCGAGCGGATCACCGAGCGAGTGATCCACCGCTACCTCGCCCGCCGCCGCCGGCTGCCGGATCGCCGCGCCGGGTACACGCAGAAGGCCCGCATCGGCAACCAGAAGGTTTACATCCGCACCGGCGAGTACGACGACGGCACCCTCGGCGAGATCTTCATCGACATGCACAAGGAGGGGGCCGCCTTCCGCAGCATGACGAACTGCTTCGCCATCGCCGTCAGCCTCGGGTTGCAACACGGGGTGCCGCTGGATGAATATGTGGATGCCTTCCTGTTCACGCGGTTCGAGCCGAACGGCATGGTGCAGGGCAACCCGTATATCAAGATGTCCACCAGTATTATCGACTACATCTTCCGTGAGTTGGCCATCACCTACCTGGGCCGGCACGACCTGGCCCACGTCCATCCGGACGACCTGCGGGGCGACTCGGTCGGTGGCGACGACGAGCCGCACTTCGACGAGGAGGAACTGGTGTCCGAGCGGGCGGTGGACCAGTTGGAGTTGGACCTGCTGGCGAGCGACGGGAAGGGGTCGATCCTGAAGCCGCGGTCGGTCCACGCCACGCCGGGTGTCGGCGAGCCGCCGCCGGCCTACGCATCGACCTTCTCGCGGGTGACGACGGTGGCCCCGGCGGGCCTGGCCACCGGCACCGCGACGGCGACCATCTCGGCGAAGGAGCAGCGGATCCGCGAGGCGCGGCAGAAGGGGTACGAAGGCGACCCGTGCTCGAAGTGCTTCAACTTCACCCTGGTCCGCAGCGGGGCGTGCGCCAAGTGCGACACCTGCGGCGAGACCAGCGGCTGCGGGTGAGCTTGGATGGAATTGCAAACGAACAGAAACAGATGAGAACGGACTCTTACTGGTGAATACACAAACCCGCCGCAAGCTGCAACTTGCGACGGGCCTTGTGTGCTCCCACGGGGACCGAAGACGAGCCACCCAAAGGGAGGCCAGGATTGCCCCAGCTCACAGCACTACACCGCTGAGTATCGGTTTTTGGGCAACTGGTGTCAAGCGGCTCTGATGGAGCTACGCCATGAGTTGCGGGAAAAAGCCGGAAAAACCGGCCCCGCCGGGGATCCGCTGGGTCGTCTGCACGTTCTACGTGCATTACAAGACCGGCAAGCGGGTCTACCCCAAGAAGAGTCGGGTCTTCCGATTCTTGGTCCGTAGTCGGTGACCATCGAGTAGGGTAGTATCTAGGCCGGGCAGACGCCGTTCCGCCCGGCTGTATTCGCTCGTTCATTGCATTGCGCATATTTTTCCACACATATGCTCGCGTCCCCCTTTTACATCGGTCGGCTCGCCACCTGGGCGGTGGTGTTCGCCGTCCTCGGCGGCATCCCGAAGGTGGTGTTCCTGTTCTTCCCGGACGAGTGGAACCAACACACGCTGGCGGTGGCGAGCGGCGGAACGCCGGCACCGGGCCGCGTGTGATGGACACCCTCCGGGAGGTAGTCCGCGAGTGCCACCTCCGGAGAAGGAGGCCATCCCGAGCGAGCGCCGGCCGCGTGGAGAGGCAGACGGTGAAGGCGTGGCCGAATTGAAGTGGCCAGCGTCACATCAAGTTGAGG
>JBBRUO010000322.1:0-6983 GCA_038247725.1 Gemmatales bacterium | reverse complement strand
CGGTCGGCGACGACGGGTCGCTGCCGTCGGCCGGGGAACTGGTCGGCGGCGTGTCCGACTACCTGGCCATTTTCGGCCCCGGCCCGCTGGGGTGGGCGGCGGTGGCGGTCGGCGTGGTCGGGCTGGTGATGATGGTGCGAAACCGCCTCAGCGGGTCGGTCGGCGTGATTGCGGCGGCGGCGCTCCTGGCCGCCTTCGTCGCCCGTCTCGGCGACGTGTGGCCGCTGGCGAAGGCGGTGAACGCGCACCGGGCGGCGGTACTGGTGCCGTCGGTGGCGGTGTTCCCGACGGCGTTCCTCTTGTGCCGGCTGCTGGAGCAGGTGAAGGCGAGAACGGTGGTCGTCCTCGCGGCGGCGGGGTTGCCGGTGCTCGCCGGGTGGGTCGCGCCCGCCGCGCTACCACCGTTGGCTGTCACCCCGCTCCGCCTCGGCCTGACGGAGACCCAACTCCGCCTGATGGACGACATCACACGGCTGGCGTCGCCGGACGCCCGCCTGCTGATCGAGGAGCCGGACACGAAGCAGCCGGGCTGGAACTGGACGGTCCTCATCCCGCACCACACCGGCGTGCCGTGTCTCGGCGGGATCGACCCGGATGCCTGCGTCGAGCACCTGTTCTGCGGGCTACGGGAGGGGAAGTTGGCCGGGCGGGCGTTCGCCAACTGGACCGACCACGACCGGGCGGAATATTCTCGGCAGTACAACGTCGGCTGGGTGCTGTGCCGGACGCCGGACGCGGTGGCGTGGTGGGCAGGCGACCCGACCGCGCGGGTGGTCCGTCCGGCCGACGCCGACGGGTGGGTGCTGTTCGAACTCGACCGCGAGCGGTCGTTCGTGCTGGCCGGCACCGCCACCTTGGAGCGGGCCGACCCCCGGCAACTGGTGCTGACGGACCTCGTGCCGAACGGCGACGGGGATGTGGTCCTCTCCTTCCACTATCAGAAGGAGCTGCGGGTCGTCCCGCCGACGGTGTGGCCCGTGCCCGCCCCGGACGCCTTCGACCCGACGCCGTTCCTGAAGCTGAAGCTGGTCGGCACCGTCTCGCGGGTGACGCTGACTTGGGAACACCCGTGACCAGCCCCCATCACCCACAGACGGCCGCCGCCGCGCAGCACTCGCAGCAGCCGCCTGCGCCCTCGGTAGCGCAGCAGAGGGGCGCACAACAATAGGCGTCGTCGCGGGCGGTCGAGTTCGGCTGCTTCCCGTCGCCCGGCGGTCGGCCCTTGTCCGGCCCCTCGCCGCTTTTCAGTCGCTACCGCTTCGCTCTTGACCGCCCGAGCATCGCCGGGAAACAATTCGCCGAGATCGACCCATTCGAATGGAGTTGCCATGTCGTCACTGGAACACCGCCTCCGCCGGTCCGGCGAGTTCTGCTGGATCAACATGCTCACCCCGCACCCGGCGGAGGCGATGGCCTACTTCGGCGAGTTGCTCGGCTGGACGTTCTTCGAGATGCCCGGCGTGGGCCACGGGGTCAAGGTCGGCGGCCGAGACGTGGGCGGCCTGTTCGACCTGAACGGCCCCCAGACTCCGCCCGGCACCCCCGCGCACATCGGCGTCATGGTGAAGGTGGAGAGCGCCGACGCGACGGCCGAGAAAGTGACCGCCCTCGGCGGGAAGGCGCTGCCGGCGTTCGACGTGTTCGACGCCGGGCGGATGGCCGTCTGCTTCGACCCGAACGGCGCGCCGTTCGACCTCTGGGAGCCGAAGAAGATGCCGGGGACGGACGTGAACCCCGCGCGGCCCGGCGCGCCGTGCTGGTTCGAGACGCTGACCACCGACGTGCCCCGCGCGACCGCGTTCTACACCGCACTCTTCGGCTGGACGGCGACCACCAAGCCGTCGGCGGCCCCCGCCGCGGCGTACACCGAGTTCGCCCTCGGCGAAACCCCCGTCGGCGGGATGATGCCGATCCTGCCGCACATGGGCGAGTTCCCGCCGCACTGGGCGGTCTACTTCACCGTCGCGGATGTGGATGAGACGGCGCGGCGGACGGTCGAACTCGGCGGCCAGGTGTGCGTCCCGCCGATGGACATCCCCGGCGTCGGCCGGTTCTGCGGCGCGGTGTCCCCGCAGGGGGTGTCGTTCTACGTCATCGCGGTCGCGGGGTGACCGCCGGGCCGTCGAAACGAAAACGCCCGCGGAACGGGTGGCCGTTCCGCGGGCGAGGTAGTCAATAGTGCCGCCGCTCCGCATGGGCGACTCGGTCGTCATTAGTACCGGCGGTTGCCGCCGCCACCACCACCGCCGCCGCCGCCACGGTACCCGCCGCCACCACCACCACCACCGCCGCCGCCTTCGCGGGGCTTGGCCTCGTTCACCGTCAGGGTGCGGCCCTGGAAGTCCACGCCGTTGGTGGCGTCGATGGCCGCCTCGGCCCCGTCACCCATCTCGACGAACCCGAACCCGCGGCTGCGGCCGGTGTCCCGGTCCATCACCACGCTCGCGCTGGTCACCGCCCCGTACTGCCCGAACAGATCCCGCAGGTCTTCGTCGGTCGTGCCGAAGGCCAGGTTGCCGACATACAGTTTCTTGCTCACGAATCACCTCGTGCGGCCGTACCGGCCGCGTGTGAATCTCGGCCGGCCGCGACAGGAGGTCGGCGGCTGGCGGATGGCGAAGGTGGCGTGGGGAACGGCCCCAGCCAGACGCAAAGTACCGGACGATCAATCTGGCGGGCGGCGGGAGAAGGGCGTTCTCTGCAACGGCACCAAGACAGGTCGGACAGGAATTGCGGTCGGTTCGACATCTCGGACGAGGTTCACGCCACGTCCGCGTGTGAAGTTTATCCGCCCGCTGCGTCCTGTCCAGCCCGATTCGTGCGAAAATCACGCCCGACCGTCAAAAATATTCCGACCGGTGCCGCGATCGGATCAGGCCGACCGCGCCGCCGCGACGAGTGCCGGCCGTGGGAGTCGAACCCACACCCTTCCGCTTAAGAGGCGGACGCTCTGCCTTCGAGCTAGGCCGGCCAGAGTTCCGAGGGCTGGATTCGAACCAGCGTTACCACGGTCAGAGCGTGGCGTCCTACCGTTGGACGACCTCGGAGTGTTCGTCATCGAGTGGCCCGAGTCGGAGTCGAACCGACACCCCCGCGGTTTAAGGGCGGTGCGTCTACCAGTTGCGCCATCGGGCCGAGTACGGGAGGAAGGAGTCGAACCTTCACGGGCGGATTCAAAGACCGCTGGCCGACCATTGGCCAACTCCCGTTCGCGAAGCAGCAGTGGCTGGATTCGAACCAGCATGAGGCGCTTTAACAGAGCGCTGGCTTACCGTTAGCCCACACTGCTGTGGTGGTCGTGAAACGCGAACCGGCGGCCGGGGTGCCCCTCGCGGAGCGCCCCGGCCGCCGGTGTGAATCCCGGTGGCACGGCAGGCGTTATCCGCTGGGCAAACCGACGCCGCGTTGCGGCTTCGGCTGGTTCCGCTGGCGATTCTGGAATAACGCGAACATGGCGGGCACTCGAGTTCGGTGGTCGTGTCGTGGAGAAGGACGCCACAGGCTATCGGAAGGTTCGCGGCGGTCGGCGGATTCTTCGCGACCCGTCAGTCCTCGATTTTCCCGTCGTCTTTTTGCAACTTCCATTGCTCGTCGAAGAAGCCGGCCCGCACGATCTCGCCGGGGAAGCGGCTGTCCGGCGGGGTGGTCACGTCCACGACGGCGTAATCCGGCAGCATCGGCACCTGCCGCGCGTTGTTCAGGTACGCATACTCGCGGTAGGTGAAGCCGCTGTTCAGGACGACATACTTCTTCGGGTTCAGCGGGTTCGGGTAGATGCAGATGGTCGTGGTGGTGTCGCCGAACTCCTTGAGCGGCAGTTTGTCGGCGATCTTGGCGAGGATGGCGTTGCTCTTCGGGTCGCCCCAAAGGATGAGGTTGCTGTTCTTGATGTCGTCCTCGGTGATGTCCTTGTCCGCCTTCACGATGGCGTCGCCGCGGAAGTGTCGCCGCCACTCTTTCACCGCCCGCGTCATCTCGGCTTGGGTCCACTGGCCGATCTTCTCGTTCATCGGCGTGCCGGTCGGCTTCACCACGACGAACGAGTCCATGAAGGCGTCGTCGATGGGGCCTTGCAGGCCGGGGACTTTGCTCAGCCCTTCCGGCAACTTGCCGAAGGTGACCGAGTAGGACTTGTCCGTCGGGATGGGCGGCACTTTGAAGCCGTTGCCGAGCCATTCGGGGTTCGGCTCGAAGCGGTACTTCAGCGACTCGAACGGGAACTGCCCCGGTTCGAAATTCACCCGGAGGGCCGACACGTTGCTCGCCTTGATGCGGATGGTGTCCGGCTTGACGAACTCGGCGACCACCGTCGCGTTGTCCCAGTGCTTCTTCAACCCGAGGATCTCGATCCACCCGCTGCGGTTGTATCGGAGCGTGTGGGTCTGGAACAAGATGGCGGTCGGCACCGGCTTCCGACCCGCCGCCACAATGGCGTCGATCTTCTCGTTCACCTCTTTTTTGCCCGCGGCGGTGTAGTTGTGTCCGGCCCCCTCGCCGATGACGTGCGTGAGCGCCATGCCGTTCTTCGCCAAGGCACGGGCCATCACATCCGCCGCCTGCTTCTGCTTGTCCTTTTCCCCGCTGTACGCGACCGTCGGCAGGTTGAACAGGTTGACCGAATACTCGGTAGCATCGTACATCCGCCACAGCTTCTTCTGATACCACGTCGGCTTTACGGTCTCGCCCTGGAAGTCCTTGAGGAACTCGCGCGTCTCGGCGAACCCGGCCCCTGGCGCTGCGGCCGCCCACAGCGTCGGGTAATGAACCGCGAACTGCCAGCACGCCGCGCCACCCATGCTGAATCCGCGGGCAACAAGCCGGTCCTCGTCGATGCGGTAGTGCTTCTTGGCGTGGTCCAGGCACTCGAAGGTATCGACTTCACCGGCGAACTTGTTGGCGTTGCTGAACCGGCCGTAGGGGTGCAGGATGAGCGCGCCGGGGGCCGGGATGATGCCACTGCCGGTGCCCGGCGAGTTGGCCATGAACGTCGCCTCCATCTGCGTCTCGAACCGGCCGTGCCACCAGAAGTCGAGGCGGTGCGTGGCGGTGCCGGCGAAGTCGTAGTCCTTCGGCACGATCAGCCAGTACGGTTGCACGTCGCCGTCGATCTTCGACTGGTAGCCGCGCAGCACCGGCCCAGTGGCCGTGGCCCACGGCGTCTTGCCGACCTTCAGTTGCTTCGCCCGCTCCAGCCCGGCGGCCAGCGCCTTCTTCACGTTCGTGGCCGGCTTCGCGCCCTTGCCCTTTCCGTCGAAGATCTCGTTGTAATCCAGCGCCCACCGCACCGCCTTCTCGAAGATCCGCACGTCCGGCAGCAACTCGTGTTTGCCGATGTCCTTGATGAGCTGTTGCAACTCGGCGAGACCCGTGGCGATCTCGGCGCGGTCCTCGGCCGGGATGGCGTTGCCGGGGGGTGGGATCGGCTTCACCTTGGCGGGGTCGTTGTCGGCCGGGCCGTCGGCGAGGGCGACCCCGACGGCGAGTGACAGCAGGGCGAGGACACGGACGGTTCGCATGGCAGGCTCCGGGAAGGGGAACGCCGCTCAAGAGTACGTCATTCGCCGGCGGCGGCCAACCCGCCGGCGGCGGATTCCGCCCTTCTCCCGCCGCGCGGCGACTGCTAGGTTAACAGCCGGACCGGACCACACCCGACAGGCAGAGGATCTCCAATGGCGTCCACGAAGATGATCGACATCCGGCGGGGGATGGTGTTGAACATGAACGGCGGCCTGCACTACGTCCTCGAGCGCGACCTGAACACGCCCGGCAACTGGCGGGCGATCCTGTACCTGAAGTTGAAGAACCTGACCACCGGCAGCATCACCGACGAGCGGGTCCACCCGGACGACAAGGTGGACGTGGTGTACCTCGACACCCGCGACCACACCTACAGCTACAAGGACGGCAACGACTACGTGTTCATGGACGCCGAGACGTTCGAGCAGGTGACGCTGAGCGAGGGCATGGTCGGCAGCATGATGAAGTACCTGCGGGAGAACGACACCTGCAAGATCACCTTCTACGACGGCAAGGCGCTGAGCATGGAGCTGCCGCAGACGGTGGCGCTCAAGGTGGTCGAGACGGAACCCGGCATCAAGGGGGCGACGGCCGCCGCCCAGACCAAGCGGGCGGTGCTGGAGACCGGGGTCGAGATCCAGGTGCCCAGCTTCATCGCCGAGGGCGAGATGATCGTCGTCCAGACGGAGGACGGCAAGTACCTGAAGCGGTCCAAGGAGTGACGGCCGTCGCCGGCCGCGTGCGGGTGCGTCCGCCCGCTGGTGCCGGCGACCCCGGTGTTCGAGCCTGTCGCGGTGAGAAATGATTGGTGCCCGTGATTCTTTTCGGGCGGGCCGTGCGGTATTATGGCGACGGTTGGGATCACCACGCCGAATCCGCGAACAGGTGTCCGCCGATGAGTGACCGGATCCGCACCCAGGCGACGCCCGCCGCCGATGTCTTGACCGGCACCGCCGACGGCGTTACCCCGCCGGCGCTGGCCTCTGATTCCACCTCCCCGCACACGGCGACCGTGCCCGCCCCGCCGATCGAACTGCCGCCGGGGTTCGTCTTCGAACGGGTACTCGGCCGCGGCGGCATGGGCGTCGTCTCCCTGGCGCGGCAAACCGGGCTGAACCGCCTCGTCGCGCTCAAGACGATCCCGGTCACCGCCAGCTCGTCGGCGGTAATTCGCTTCCTGGGCGAGGCCGAGGCGGTGGCCGCGGCGCGGCACCCAAACGTCGTCGAGGTCTATCAGTTCGGCGAACACGCCGGCCTCCCGTACTTGGTGCTGGAGTTCTGCCCCGGCGGTGATCTGACGACGAAGACCGGCACCGCCCTTCCCGCGCGGGAAGCGGCCGAGGTGATCGCCGGGGTGGCCGACGGGGTGGACGCGGCACACCGGCTGGGCATCGTGCACCGGGACCTGAAGCCGCACAACGTGTTGGTGGCCGCCGACGGCACCCCGAAGGTGACCGAGTTCGGGT
>JBBRUO010000321.1:0-7003 GCA_038247725.1 Gemmatales bacterium | reverse complement strand
GTTCGTGACGGCGGCCATCGACCACAACTTGCTGGTCATCCCCGGCGGGGTGTTCAGCGACCGCGACACCCACTTCCGCATCAGCTACGCGGCCACCGACGACACCCTCCGCCGCGGCATCGAGGTGCTGAACAAAATGGCCGGGTGAGTGTACAATGCACCCAACTCATGAGGGAATGAAATGGACACGGGAACGTTCGGGGGGTGGATGGGGAAGGTGTTTGATCGCTGGCCGAAGTGGCCGGTGTGGGCACGCGCGTTGTCGATTCTTGCCTTGGTTTCGGCTGGCGTACTCGTTCTCGGTGGGATCGGCTGGTTCCAGTACTTGCAGGAGATGTTCAACAGGCTGCCGGCGGTGGCACAGGGGATCGTGTTGTCGGTTCTCGTGGTCGTGGCGTTGGTTGTATTGGGGTTTTCGATTCACCAAGGGATGCAGAAGTCGGATCTCAACGCCGAAAGCGAGCGACTGAAGAAGGAACTGGCGTTGGCCACTGAGCGGTGGGACCGGTTGCAATCGGTCGAAACCCAAACCGCGTTGTGGTGGAACCCGTGCCAAATCGCGGTTCCGGATTTCGTACCGACCCTCCAGCGACGCACGCGGTTCGTCTGCATGTTGAACCTCAGAGGGGGTGCCGGCAAGACGACTATCGCCGCGAATCTCGCGGCCGGGCTCGGCCTGTCCGCCGACCTACGGGTGTTACTCGTCGATATTGATTTTCAAGGCACGCTCGGTGAAGTGGTTGCGGATCCGGCGTTCAAGAAAGATCGACACGACCGCGACGAACTTGTGCAACAACTCCTGCGACTTCAGGCTCCCGACAATGCGATTTTCCAGCGGTTGTTGGTGCCGATGCTCGGTGTTCCGCAGGCGAAAGTTGTTATGGCCAACGACCGCCTGGATACGGACGACTTCCAGCAACAAGCGCGGTTCTTCGTCGATCCGAAAGCAGATCCGCGCTACCGCTTCCGGACGCATTTTCATCGGGCCGAGGTTTTCGAGCAGTTTGATGTCGTTCTCTTTGACTGCCCCCCGCGCGTCACCACGTCGGTCGTCAACGCGCTGTTCTGCTCGGACCACATTCTCATCCCGACACCGCTCGATGTTGGCTCGATCGACGCGGTTCCTCGCATGTTGAACTGGATCAAACGATTCGGGTCGCTGTGTCACGCCAGTGGAGTGGGTATCATTCCCACACGAGTCGGATTGCACCGCGGCAAGATCATCGCGGCCGAACGGCAGAATTACCTTCGGTTGCGGGAAGAGGCGCGGATCGAGTACAAATCGGATGCGGTTTGGGATGAGTTCGTCCCGGAGAGTTCTTCGGCCGTCAGTGCGGGCCGAGGCCGAGTGGCCAGCCTGAAGCCGGCCGGCCGCAAAGTGTTTGAAAGGGTGGTGGAAGAATTCCGCAAGAGGGTTCTATCATGACGACACACGAGTTGGCCGCGATGCTGGATCACCTCCGCACCGCGTTCGCCTTCGGTCTGAGCAAGCCGGCCGTCGGCGAGTTGGAAGCCGTGGGAGCCGCGTTTCGGGACGGGCCTGACCAGTCGGTGAAGGACTTCCTCAAGGCGATCCGTGCAGCCCGCGCACCGGCCGCGACTACGAAGGGGAAAAGCGCGGCGGACGTGCCGGCCGTCATCGAGCGGGTTCGGTCCGTGCGGCGCGAGGAACTAGCGGCGGAGGCGGTTTCCGGGGAACTCGGCACCTTGAATAACGCGCAGCTGAAGCAAGTCTTGCTTGCGTTCGACGTGAAAGCGACCACCAAGATCGCCGATAACATGCTCCGCGCCCAGCAGTTGCTCACCCCGCTCACGCTCTCGCCTGTCCCTCCCAAGCCACCGGCGGTTTCGCCGGATACCGCCCTCGTGGATCGCGGCGTCGAGACGTACAACCGATTGCGGGACACGAAGGGCCTCTCGATTCCGGACCTCCAAGCCGAGTTCAAGCCCGTCCAGACGTACCCGAAATCGGTGGTGGAAGACATCGCCATCCGGGTCGGTTATTCGCCTGAGCGGACACGCGAGGAGACGTTCGAGATGCTCCTCACGAATTTGGAGCGGATCAAGCGGAATGAATACCGCGCCGAGGTGATCCTGAACGACGTGTAACCTCGCCGGATACCTTCCCATTCGCCCTCGCCACCTTCGCCATCGACCACAACTTGCTGGTCATCCCCGGCGGGGTGTTCAGCGACCGCGACACCCACTTCCGCATCAGCTACGCGGCCACCGACGACACCCTCCGCCGCGGCATCGAGGTGCTCAACCGCATGGCGGGGTAAAAATCCGGGAGCCGTCGAGTTTCGGCGTGCGTTGGGGCGCGGCGGACATCTTTCCCCGTCGCCGCTGGGTTTGGTGGGATGATCCGGTAAATCTTGTCAGACCCTGAGCCTCTGAGCCTCGTTCCGGCCGGCTTTCTCTCGCCACCCCGCACCCGCCTGGGGTAGAATCGGTGGGAGGAGTGGAGCCTTTCCATCGACACCCGTTTCCATTGGAGACCACCCATGATTCGCTCGCTCGTTTGGGTCGTCGCGGTCACACTGACCGCCGCCCCACTCGCCCTCGCCCAGCCGAAGATCGACACCAAGGCGGTCACCTTCAACTCGGCCGACGGGGTCGAGTTGCAGGGCACCTTGTACAAGTCGGCGAAGGGGCCGGGCAGCCCGTGCGTGATCCTGCTGCACAGCCTGTTCACCGAGCCGAACAAGGGGGACTGGGACGGCCTCGCCCTGACGCTGGCGGACAAGGGGTTCACCGTGCTGCGGTTCGACTTCCGCGGGCACGGGAAGAGTTTCGTCGTGGACGCCAAGCAGTTCTGGGCCACGCGGGCGAACTTCGCGTACATGCGGTCCCTGGCGGTCAAGAACCCGCCGCCGGTCCGCGTCGATTTCAAGGACTTCGAGAACAAGACCGGGTACTACCCGCACCTGGTCAACGACATCCTCGCCGCCCGCGTGTTCCTGGACCAGGAGAACGACGGCGGCACCGTGAACACCAGCAGCGTGTACCTGATCGGGGCGACCGACACCGCCCCCCTCGGCATGCTGTTCATGGCCGGCGAGTGGCAGCGGCCGAGCGTCATCCCGCAGGCCCGCGCCATCAGCACCCTCCCGGCCGCCCCGGTCGAGTTGTTCGGCATCCAGTCTGAGCCGGCCGGGAAGGACATCGCCGGGGCCGTGTGGCTGTCCGCCACCCGCCACCCGTCCATCTCCGAGACGTCCGTGAAAAACCTGATCGTCGCCGCCCCGGACATCCGGGAGAAGAACCCGATGTGGTTCCTGTACGGCGACTTGGACAAGTCGGCGGCGACCGGCCTGAACATGCAGCGGTTCTACTACAACGAGGTGCTGGTCGCCAAGCCGCCCGGCGGGTCGCGGCTGCAGCCGGTCAAGTTCACCGAAATCGTCCCCATCAAGGACAGCAAGAACGTCGGCGTCGAACTGCTCGGCAGCAAGCTCGGCACGGAGGAGAAGATCCTCGAGTTCCTGGAGAAGATCGAGAAGGATCGGAAGTCCCCGGCCCGCGTCCCGAACCGCAACTACACCCGCCCGCCGCTGCTGCGGGCCGAGATGTTCGGGCCGTTCTTCCGCTAACCGTCGGCGGCCGGGGCGGGGTCGCCCCCGCCCCCTATCATGCCCGGTATGTCCGATTCGTCCCCCATCGGCCGGCGGGTGCTGCTCCTGGCGCTCCCGGCCCTCGCCCAGCAGTACCTGTTCTTCGTCATCCAGCAGTACGACCAGTACCTCGCCCGCCACTTCACGCCCGACCATCAGGCGGCGCTCACCACCGCCAACTACCTGTACTGGTTCATCAGCTCGTACTCGGTCGTTGTGTCCGCCGGGGCCACCGCGCTGGTCGGCCGGCTGACCGGGGCCGGCGACTACCACCTCGCCAGCCGCGCCGCCGGACAAGCGATCCTCCTCGCCGTCGGATTCGGCCTGCTGGCCACCGTTGCCGCCGTGTTCGGCCGCGCCGCCCTCATGCAGGCGGTGAACCTGCAAGGTCCGGCCCCGGCCATCGCCGTCGAGTATCTCCTGCCGCTCGCGCTTATCCTGGCCGTGCAGATGGTCGAGACCGGTGGCATCGCCTGCCTCGTCGGGGCCGGTGACACCCGCACCGGGCTGATGGTGCTGGCCGGCGTCGCGGCGGTGAACGTGCCGACCGCGTGGGTGCTGTCCGGCGGCGGCGGCCCGGCCCTCGACTACGGGTTCGTCGGCATCGCCCTGGGCACGGCCATCAGCCACACCCTCGGCGGCGTCGCGGTGTTCGTGCTGCTGCTGCGGGGGCGGTCCCGGTTGAAGGTGTCGGTCGCCGATCTGGTGCCCGACTTCACCATCTTGAAGCGGTTGCTCCGCGTCAGCATCCCGGCCGGCATCGACAGCCTGAGCATCGCCTGCTGCCAGCTCTGGTTCCTGAGCATCGTGAACCGCCTGGGCAACGCGGCGGCGGCGGCGCACGGCATCGCCATCCGCTGGGAGGCGCTCGGCTACCTGGCCGGGGCCGCGTTCGGGGCGGCGGCGTCGGCGGTGGTCAGCCAGAACCTCGGCGCGCGGCGGCCGGAGCGGGCGTCGCGGGGCGGGTGGGCGGCCTACGCGCAGGGCGGCGGGCTGATGTGCGTCATGGGGTTCCTGTTCTTCACCCTCGCCGAGCCGATGTGCCGCATGTACAGCCCGGAGAACGACGCCGTCGTCGCCCTCGCCGTGCCGTCATTGCGGCTGATCGCGTTCGCCATGCCGGGGGTGGCGGCGTGGATCATCTTCACCTCCGCCCTCCGCGCCGCCGGCGACACGCGGGTGCCGGTGCTGTTCTCGTGGCTCGGCTTCCTCGGCGTCCGCATCCCGCTGGCCTTCCTGCTCACGTCGAAGGAGATCGACTTCGGCAGTTGGGGGACAATCCCCGGTTACGACCTCGGCCTGATCGGCGCGTGGGTGGCGATGGTGTCGGACATCTACGTCCGCGGCGTGCTGTTCATCTGGCGGTACGCCGGCGGCCGGTGGAAACAAGTCGTCGTGTGACGGCCAAACCGGGAACAGGCGGGCGGCGTCCTCAACACCTCTCCCGACACGACCTCCCGGCGGCATCGCTCCCGAATTCGGGGGCGTCGCCTGATGAGCGGCTCAGCCGCCGCGTGTTCTACGCTCTCGAAGGTGACCGACCGAATGCGTATCCGAACCCTGGCGGCCGTCACCCGCCCGGAGGGAAGCCGTTGAGACTCGCACTCGCCCGCCGCAAGTTCCTCGTCGCGGCCGGGCCGCCGGCGGCCGTGTTCGCGGCCCTGGCGGTGTTGCACGCCGTCTTCTCCCCGCTCGGCGAGCCGTTCCGCAACGGCGACGAGACCCGGCACGTGATGACCGGCGTGTTCGTGCGGGACGCCATCACCGACATCACGGAGTCGGCCGCCGACCCGCGCGGGTATGCGTCCCGCTACTACGTTCAATATCCGGCGCTCGGTATCATCATCTGGCCCCCGGTCTTCTACATGGTGGAAGGGCTGGCGATGTGGGCGTTCGGGACCGGGTACACGGTGGCGCGGGCGGTCGTATACGGGTTCGCCCTCCTCGGCGGCGTGTACGCCTATCTGCTGGTCCGCCGCACCCACGGGCAGCGGGTGGCGTGCGCGACACTCGCCGTCCTCGGCCTGGCCCCGGTCGTGTTCGAACACACCGGCTACGTTCTCCTGGAAGTGCCGACGCTCGCCCTCGTCCTCGCCTCGGTGTTCCACTTCGAGCGGTATCTCGGCGGCGGGCGGGGCCGCGACGCGATCCTCGCGTGCGTGCTGGCGGCCCTGGCCGCGCTGACGCGGTTCGACGGCGTGCTGCTCCTCC
The DNA here is from genome assembly GCA_038247725.1 of Gemmatales bacterium. Lineage (GTDB taxonomy): Bacteria > Planctomycetota > Planctomycetia > Gemmatales > Gemmataceae > JALHQU01. The sequence continues at coordinate 1,178 of JBBRUO010000321.1, read as the reverse complement.
CCTTCGTCTTGCTCCGGCTCGGAACGACCCGCCGGTTCGGCCTGTTGCTGCGGCGGCCGGTGGTCGCGGGGGTGGCCCTCGCACTGCTCCTGACGGTGCCGTATTACCTGTTCACCTGGCAGGTCTACGGCGGCGGCATCGCCCACGCGGCGACGAGCGGGACGAGTGAACGGTCCACCTCCTGGCTCGACCCGCGGAACTTTTACCTGTACCCGTCATTCGTCCCCGAACAGGTGGGCTGGACGGGGGCGGCGTTCGCGGTGGTCGGGCTGGCGCACGGCCTCCGTGCGGGGCGGGCGGCGGGCGGGGTCTATTTGGCGCTAATCGCGGCCACGTTCGTCACGTTCGTGCCGCTGGCCGAGCCGGAGTCGCGCCACGCCATCTACTGGGTTCCCGCGCTGGCGGTCTTCGCCGTGGAGGGGGCACGGCGGTTGGCCCGCGGACACGCGCGGCGGGAAACACTCGCGCTCGCCGTCCTGTTGGGCGGGGTGGCGTTGGAGGGGTTCGAGCCGGTTCGCTCGACCGGGTGGACCGGCCTGTACGTTCGCGGCACCGACGAGGCGGCGGCGCGGGTGCTGGGCCGCGCGTCGTGGGAGCGGCCGGTACTGTACGACGGCCAACTGAACGGCGCGTTCATTTATGCCGTCCGCCGCCGCGACCCGCAGCGACGAATGACCGTGCTGCGCGCCGACAAGCTCCTCTACTCGGTGTTCAGCGACCCCAAGGGCGGGTATCGGGAGTACGCCCGGACGGACGCCGAAGTCCTCGCCCTGCTGCACCGCTTCGACCCCGAATTCCTGATCGTGGAGGAACCGCAGGTGTTCATCCGGACGCCGGCCGGCGACCGCCTCCGCCGCGTTCTCCGGGAACACCCGGCGGAGTTCGCGCTGGAAGAGGCGATCCCGCTGCGGACGAATTGCGAGAACTTCGCGTGCGCCCGGCTGCTCGTCTACCGGAAGTTGAGCGCCAACCCCGACCGCGCGCCCGTGACGGCGTTGCCGGTGTTGGCGATCGGCGGAACCGTCGGGGTGAAGTGAACGCCGGGGCACCGCCAGCCGCGATGGCTTCCGAAAATCGTTGCTGTTTTTCTCGGAAACGCGACCGCCGATCCGTAACAATGATTTCTGATCTCATACACGAGCCCACCGACGTTGTCGCAACTGCCGAGAGGGGCACGC
>JBBRUO010000320.1:0-7018 GCA_038247725.1 Gemmatales bacterium | reverse complement strand
GGCTGCGGCGGCCGGGGCGGCGGTGCCATCGGCGATAGCCTGCGGGCCGATCCCAGCATCGTGTTCCACGCCGCCGGCGACGTGTTCCAGGACCGCGCCAAGCGGGTCGTGGCCGGTCAGAAGGAAGCGTTCGGCGAGCGCGTGGACGTCGGCGACCGCGTGTTCGGCGGCCTCGACGCCTTCGAGAAAGTCATCGCCTCCGGCGCGGACCTGATCATCCTGGCCACCCCGCCCGGCTTCCGCCCGTCCCACCTGGAAGCGGCGGTGAAGGCCGGCAAGCACGTCTTCTGCGAGAAGCCGGTGGCCGTAGACGCGCCCGGCATCCGCAAGGTGCTGGAGGTGGCGAAGTTGGCGAAGGAGAAGAAGCTGTCCATCGTCGCCGGCACCCAGCGGCGGCACCAGCAGGGGTACATCGACACCATCAAGCGGATTCAGGACGGGGCCATCGGCGACATCACCGCCTTGCGCTGCTCCTGGAACAACCAGGGCATCTGGTTCAACCCCCGGCAGGAAGGCGACTCGGACATCGTGTACCAGATCAAGAACTGGTACCACTTCCTGTGGCTGTGCGGGGACCACATTACCGAGCAGCACGTCCACAACCTGGACGTGTGCAACTGGATCATGGGCACCCACCCGGTTCGCGCGGTCGGCATCGGCGGGCGGGCGTTCCGCAAGCCGGGCGACCCGAACGCGGTCGGCAACATCTACGACCACTTCGCCGTTGAGTACCAGTACGCCAACGGCGTGCCCATGTACAGTTACTGCGCCCACCTGCCGAACATCTCCAACGACGTGTCCGAGTTGGCCATCGGCACCAAGGGTCAGTCGCAGGTGAACGCCTACCAGATCAAGGGCGAGAAGGTCCACGGCCGCGACCCGATTAGCGCCTACGTCCAGGAACACAAGGACTTGATCCAGAGCATCAAGGACTCCAAGCCCTACGAGGAGTTGACCACCGTCGCGCACAGCACCATGACGGCCATCCTCGGCCGCATGGCGGTGTATTCCGGCGAGGTGCTGAGCTGGGACGACGCCCTGGCCGACGACCACTCCACCATGCCGGCCGACCTGACCCTGGACATGAAGCACCCGATCTCCGGCACCCCGTACCCGACCACCTATCACGTCACCCGCAAGCCGAAAGGGCCCAAGAAGAAGTAAGCACCTGGACGCCTGACGGCGTTCTTTTTTCAAGACCTCACCCCCCGGCCCCCTCTCCGGGACGGAGAGGGGGTGTTCAACTCGCATCGGGGGAACGGCGTTCCGCACGACGAATTTGAAACACCCTGGAAAACCATGCCCGGAACGCGGAGGAGCGGCAACGCTTCTCTTTTGAACACCCCCTCTCCGGGACGGAGAGGGGGCCGGGGGGTGAGGTCTTACAAACGTACTCGCCCCCACATCCGAGGCGCACCATGACCCGTTCGCTCGCCCTCTTGTCGGCCGTCGTCGTCGCCTCCGTCGCTTCGGCCCAAGCGAAAGTTGGCCAGCGGCACCCGGACTTCACCCTGGCGAACATCGCCGACGGTAAGCCGGTGTCGCTGTCCGACTTCCGCGGCAAGAAGGTACTGCTCATCCAGTTCGCGTCGTGGTGAGCGGGCTGCCGCCAGCACGTGCCAGTTTGGCACGACACCACCAAACAACTGGTCAAGGACGGCAACCTCGTCCTCCTCGGCGTCACGCAGGAACAGCACCCGGAGCGGTGCCGGTTGTTCGCCCAGTGGAAGGGGTTCGCGTGGCCGATCCTCCACGACCCGATCAACGTGATGGAATCGGCGGCCGTGCCGCTCGTCGTGGCGATCGACGAACACGGCATCGTCCGCTCGACTCGACCCAACCCCAAGACGTTCGCCGACGAGTTCGTGAACAAAAAATACGCCGACGACCCGGCCGCCAAACCGAACCCCACTCGGCACGGCCCGACACACCCGCCGGCGTTCGACAAACTGACGGACACGGCGAAGACCACCAACACGGCCATCAGTTGGCGCGGGCTCGGCGACGCGCTGGCCCTGTGGGGCGGCGAGAAGCGCGGGACCGAGACCATCGAGGCCTACACCAAGGCCGTGAAACTCGACCCGAAGGACGGCCCGGCGTGGTTCCGCCTCGGCGTCGCCCTCCGGCGGCGGAGCGAGACTCCCTCCCGCGCGGCGGACGACTTCCGCACGGCCGTGGAATCGTGGGGCACGGCCCTGGACATCAACCCGAACCAGTACATCTGGCGGCGGCGGATCCAGCAGTACGGCCCACGCCTGGACAAGCCGTACCCGTTTTACGACTGGGTGGCGGAGGCGGAGGCCGCGATTCGCAAGCGCGGCGAAACGCCGATCCCGCTGCCCGTCCGCCCGGACGGGGCGGAGATCGCCTCCCCCGCGCGGTCGTTCCCTACCGAGGCCACGGCCGCGAAGAACCCCGACCCGAATGGCAAAGTGACCCGCGACGCCGGCGACGTCGTTGCCGAGGCGGTGGTGGTGCCGGCGCGGGTGAAGCCGGGGGACTCGGCCCGCATCCACGTCACACTCCGACTGAAAGCCGTGGCGAAGGCGCACTGGAACAACGAGGCCGACCCGCTGCAACTGTGGGTCGATCCGCCGGACGGTGTGACGGTCAGCAAGCGGCTCTTGCTCGCGGAGAAGCCGACGACGGCCACCTCGACGGAGGACCGGACGGTCGGGTTCGAGGTGAAGGTGCCGGCCGACGCGAAGGGCATCATGCGCGTCCCGGTGTACGCGCTGTACCACTTGTGCGACGACGCGGGCGGCACCTGTCGGTTCGTCCGCCTGGACCTGACCGTCGAAGTCCCGGTGAAGCGATAATCGACTCTCACTCCTCGTCAGTGATCGTCACCGACGCCAGGACGGCTAGCAGGTGGGGTGACTGGGCGGCGCGGTCCAACTCGCTCACCTGGGCGAGGAACAACAGCGGGCCGACGACGGTGTTCACGCACCGGGTCATGCAGTGGGTCGGCGTGTCCAGGGTCAAGAAGTCGATATCGTGGCCGAGGGCCGGCCACCCGCCGAGCGACACGACCACGGGTTCGGCGTCGAGTTCCTGGAACTCGGCCCGCATCGCCGTCAGCGTCTCGTCCGCCAGTTGCCCGGCGTCCTCCATCTCCGGCCGCAAGCTGGCGACGAAGAACGCCGTACCGCCCGACTCGAACGACGCCGTCCACGCGCCGCCGTCGTCCTCGGCGGACACCTGCCACCCGTCGGGGTATAGGAACGACACCGGCCCTCGCGCGAACGCCTTCATGGTTCACCTCCGATGGGATTACATGACCCCTTCGCGGGTTTCGGCGACGAGGTGGTCCACGACCGCCCGGACGTTCTCGCCGCTCTCCTGGTACACCTTCAGTTGGCGGTCGGCTCCGGCCCCCTGCTCCATGATCTTGTAGGCGTACTCGATCTCCTTGCGGGTGCCGAGTTCGTCGATCACGTCCCGCAGGAACCAGTCGATCAGTTCGTGGATCAGGTCGCGAGCGGGCACCTCCATCTCGCGGCCGAGGTCGAGCAACTTGCCGTCCAGCCCGTACCGCACCGCCCGCCACTTGTTCTCCTCGATCAACTCCTTCGGGTACACGCGGAACGTCAGGTTGTCCCGCCGCAACTTCCACAATTTGGCGATGATGGCTTGAAACAGGGCGGCGATGCAGATGGCCTCGTCCACCTTCGTACACACGTCGCACACGCGGAACTCGAGCGTCGGGTACCGCCAGTTCGGTCGCACGTCGTACCAGATCTTGCTGCCGTCGGGGATGCACCGGGTCCGCATCATCACGTTCACCATCTCCTCGTATTCGGCCCAGTCCTTGAACAGCGGCGGGATGCCGGACCGGGGGAAGTGGCGGAAGATGATGGACCGGTACGACTTCAACCCGGTGTTCCGCCCGGCCCAGAACGGCGAACTGGTGGACAGGCAGAGGATGTGCGGGACGAAGTAGCGGGCCACGTTCATGGCGTCGATGAGGAAGGCGCGGTCCTCGATGCCGACGTGGACGTGGGTGCCGAAGATGAGCAGTTGCTGGGCCAGGTCGGCCATGTCCTGCTTCACCCCCAGGTACCGCTCGAACGGCGTGATCTCCTGCGTCTCCCACTTGCTGAACGGGTGCGTGCCGGCGGCGGCGATGACCAGCCCGTGCTTGCCGGCGAGGTTGGAAATCTCCCGCCGCAGTTTGATCAGTTCGACCCGCGCCTCGGCCGGCGTCTTGCAAATCTCGGTGCCCACCTCGACCATCGACTGGTGCAGTTCGGCCTTGATCTGCTCGCGGAGGGTGAGTTTACCGTCCTCCAGGATTTGCGTGATGTACGACTTCAACTCGCCGGTCGCCGGGTCGATGATCTGGTACTCTTCCTCGATGCCGAGGGTCAGGGACGGGGCGTTCATGGGGACACTCGTGGAGTCCGGTGGGGGACGGTCCCGGTCGGCGGAAGAGTGGCACCGCCGGGGCGTCACGGGAGACTCTAGCCGGCGAGAGGCCGGGTGGGAATAGCGTGCCCGGCGGAACCCGAAGTGCGCGAGGAAATGCAGCCCGCGAAGACGGACGAACCCCGGCCATGGGGGCCGGGGTTCGAGGTGGTAGCCGGGGTGTGAGGCGTTACGCGGTCGCTTTCCGCCGACGGTAGCCGAACACGCCCGCCAGCGCGATCCCGCCGAACACCGCCAAGGTCGCCGGCTCGGGAATGGCGGCCGCGGAGACGGACACGTTGTCCAGCAGCGCACCGACGTTGGGGGAACCGCCCGCGTTCGAGTTCTGGAAACTGAGGCTGCCTCCCGTGGTGGAGATGGTGCGGCTGAACTGGACGAACGGGTCGGAGGCGTTCATGGTGAACTGTTCCGACCAGTTCCCAAGTGAAACGGTGACGGTTTCGGTGCTGCTTCGATGGCTTCCACCGAGCGAGAACTCGATGAGGTAGTTCCCCGGAGCGAAGTTCATCTGGGTCGCGAACAGCCCGGCTTGGTTCGTACTGCCGTCGAGGTCCACATAACGGCCGTTGCCGGGGATTAGATCGAACGAGCCACCAGCACCGATGAGGTCCACCGTCCCACCGCCTAACACGTTCCATTTGGCGAAATCGTTGTAGTTCAGTTGGACATTCCCCCCGTTCTCACTGTCGAAGTTGTCCGAGAAGATGGGCCCAGCGGTAGCCGGGAGGGACACCACCATCGTGGCGACCAGCGCGGCGAGTGAGAACTTCACGTCAAGACCTCCTGAGTCATCGTAGAAAGTCCTTGTCGGGCCGGTCTACCCCTAGCCGGCCCGACAAGGTGGGGAACATTTTCCTTTCGGAAATGCCGTTTCGCCGAGTGGGGCCGATGGGTTCGGACACACCGGGCGAGGGCACACTTTTCACCCCCTCTTTTACGGTTGAGGGGAGGATATTGTTCCCTGAAAAGAGCCGGAAGCGGAAAGTATGGATGCTATGTCCGTTTTTCGGGCGCTGATGTTTCCGACAAGATACACTGCGCTTGATTCCTCAACGTCCCGCCGCCAGTCGCGCCGCCACTCGAGCGGCGGCGATCAGACTACTCGGGTCCGCGACGCCTCGGCCCGCGATGTCATACGCAGTGCCGTGAGCCACACTCACCCGCACGATGGGAAGTCCGGCGGTCACGTTCACCGCCCGCCGTCCGCCCAGCAACTTCATGGCGATGTGCCCGTGGTCGTGAATCTGGCACACGACGCCGTTGAACCGCGCCCGGTTGGACGGCAGGAAGATCGCGTCCACCGGGATCGGACCCGCCACCTCGATGCCTTCCGCCCGCGCCCGTTCAATCGCGGGCGCTATGATACGAGCTTCTTCGTCTCCGAAAAGGCCGCCATCGGAGGCGTGGGGGTTCAGCGCCGCCACGCCGATGCGTGCCGGGGTGCCCGTCAGACGCGGGACGATACCGTGCAACAGGCGGATGGTGTCGAGGACGGACTCCATCGTGATGTGGTCGAACACTCTCCGCACGCTCCGGTGCAGCGTGACGTGGGCCACCGCCAGTGGCAACTCGTCGTCAAACAGTAGCATGGCGTGCGACTTCGCCCCGGTGCGGTCGGCGAGGATCTCCGTGTGGCCGGGGAAGGGAACGCCGGCCGCGTGCAACCCCTCCTTGTGCAGCGGACAGGTGACGATGCCGTCCGCCCGCCCCGCCACGCACTCGTCGATGGCGTAACAGAGCCAGTCGTAGGCCGCCTTCCCCGCCTCGGCGGAGACTTCGCCGAGTTTCACCCCGGTCAGGTCGGCGGTGGACGGGTTGACGACCGGCACCCCCGCCGGCAGCCGGGTCGGGTCGCCGATGACAACGGGCTGACAGTATTCCCCCAGGCGGGGCCACGCGGCGGCCACGATCTCCGGGCCGATGCCGGCCACGTCGCCGAGGGTGATGAGCAGTTTGGGAAGCGGCATGGAAACACCGGAAGTAGGTCCGGTTCGCCGAACCGGACTTCGTTGTCCGTCCCGGCGGGACGGACCTACTCAGTAGAACGCCATCAACACCGCCGCCAACGTCGCCAGGATCAGGCACACCCAAATCCACAGCGGCTTGCGGTCGCCGCGCTCTTCGGAGGAAAGGTAGTTCTCGCACCGGGGGCAGTATTGCGCCTCCTCGTACACCGGCTCCCGGCAGTACGGGCACGCCACCATCGCCGGCTCGTCGTCGTGATAGACGCCGTCCGGCAACTCGTCGTCGTCGAACTCGTCCTCGTCGTCCGGGTCGTGGCGGTGGCGGGGCATGCGGAACCTCACTTCTTCGGACGCTGGGACGCGAACCACTCGGCGGCCTTCACTTTAGACGGCTCCGACGCCGGGCGGTTCTGGCCGTCGATGGTGTCATCGTAGCGGTGCGGGGTGGTGCCGAGGGCCGCGATCAGGTCCGGAATGTCGCCGCCCTGGAACACGCCAGGCACCAGCACGTCGTGTGGGATGAAGAAGTGCGGGGCTTCCAGGATACCCCGGAACGACTTCAACCCGCCCCGTGCCACCACCGCCGCGATGTCCGGCTCGAACAGCGGCACGAGTACCGCCAGCAG
>JBBRUO010000319.1:0-7028 GCA_038247725.1 Gemmatales bacterium | reverse complement strand
GGACCTTCTCGTGTTGGCCCGCAAACGACTCGCAATCTACGAGTACGATCATAAGTGAATCAGTTGTTTCGTCATTCACCCCACCAGAACGACGCGCACGTCGGTGACGTTGGTTCCGGTCAGGCCGGTGCGGAGCAGGCCGCCGGTGGCGTCGAAGTACGGGTAGGCGTCGTGGTTGCTCAGGAAGACGCCGAGGTCGGGTCGCCAGGTGGTCGCGTCGGCGACCGCGCCGGCAGCGTCGGTGGGGCCGTCCTCGCCATCAGTGCCGGCGCTCAGGACGATCACGTCGCGCATCCCATCCGGGCCGAGCTTCGCCAGCATCGCCAATACGAACTCCTGGTTCCGCCCGCCTTTTCCCCTTGAATCGCCGAGGGAAACGGTCGTTTCACCGCCGATCAGGATGCACGCCGGCGCGGCCAGTGGCTGCCCGCGCTCGCGGATGTTCCGCACGATCCCCGCCACAGCGGTCGCCACCTCGCGGGTTTCGCCTTCGACGAACGGCCCCAGGTCCAGCACCCGATAGCCGAGTTGTTCGGCCCGCGCCTGAGCCGCGTCGAGGGCCAGCGCGTTGTTGCCGATGACAACGTTCCGGACGTGAGCCGGCAGCGTCTTGGGCGTTTCGGGAATGATCCCGGCGCAACCGGTGTCGAGGTGCTTTGCCACGCTCGCCGGCAACTTCGGCCACAAGTGGTAGCGCTCCAAGATCTCTTTGGCTTCCTCAAAAGTCGTGGGGTCCGGGGCGGTCGGGCCGGACGCGATCACGTCGAGCGGGTCGCCGACGACATCCGAGATGATGAAGCTGAGTAGCCGCTTTCCAGTAAACGCCTCCGCGAGCCGGCCGCCCTTCACCCGCGACAAATGCTTGCGAACGCAGTTCATTTCGTGGATGTTCGCGCCGCAGCCGGTCAGCAATTTCGTGACGGCGAGTTTCTCCGTGAGCGTGACACCCGCGACCGGCGCGGGCAACAGCGCCGACCCGCCGCCGGAGATCAGGCAGACGGCGGTGTCGTCGGGGCGGGCGGACGCGAGCAGCGACAGCATCTCCTCCGCGCCCGCGACCCCGGCCTCGGTGGGGAAGTTCGACCCGGCTGGCCGCGCGGGGTGCAATCGGATTTGTCCCACTCTCCCCTGGGGGGAATTGGAGTCGCTTACCCCCTCCCCCCTAACCCCCCTCCCGCCAGGGGAGGGGGGAACAAGCGATTCCGGGATGTTAACGAGACCGAGAATCCGCCCAGGTGGAAAGGCGAGTTCCAACCCCGCTGCCATCGCCGCGCCGGCCTTGCCGCAGCCGACGACCAGCACGCGGCCGGTGCCGAGGTCCGCCAACTCGCGCCGCGCGGCGGCTTCCACCAGCGGGGCCGGGGCGGCCGCGCGAACGGCCGCGTGCCAGATGTCGAGTGCGTGGGTGCGGAGGCCGGACATGACAATTCTCGGGAGGTCACCGCGTGCGGTCGTACTGCTCGAAGACGAGAGTGAGCTTCTGGTCTTGCGGTTCGGGCCAGACGAACTGTTTCCGCGTCACGTCGCTGAGTGTCCACCCCGGCGGCACCGTCAGCGGCGGGGGCGAGTGCGGCTGGCCCTTCGGCCGCTGCCACAGGTCCACCACCCACACCCGTTTCAACTGGTGCTCGGTCGGCCACTCCCCGCCCCACTTCACGCGGTCGCCCAGCAGCCGGAAGTGCCAGCGGGGGATCGGCACATCCACGTCGATGCTCGGCCGCATCACCACGCCGTCGTCGGGACGCAGTTGCTTGGCGAACTCGGCCACGGTGTCGCGGACCCACCTCGCTTCCGGGTCGTGGTACGGCTCCAGGATCGCGGAGGCGATGTGCCCGACCGCCAGTCCGGTGAACACCACCACGTAGACCCACCCCGCGATCCGCACCGCCCGCGCGGACGGGAACACCCAGCCCAATAGGGTCGCGGTGCCGAGGCCGGCGAACAGGCAAATCGTCGGCGCGGCGTACTGGCTCAGCCGCGCGCACGCGCCGAACGGGTATTTCATCAGCACGGCCGCCACCAGGTTCAGCACGACTGGCACCACCAACAGCACGAACAACCAGCGGGGGAACCGCCGCCACCACGCCCACCCGCCGAGGGCGGCCATCAGGAACGTCATGGTGCTGCCGCCGCTACCGTCACCGACGGGGTACGCGAACATGCGGCCGGTGACGGCTTCCAGCAGCCACAGCGGCGTTCGCCAGGGGTTGTCCGGCGGGAAGCCGTGCCGCCAGTACTCGTAGAGAAAGCCCTTGATCGGCACGTCGGGCGTGTCGAGTTGCGCCTGACCGACGGTCAGCACGAAGGCGAACGCCCCGGCCACGCCGAGATTCGCCACCGCGAAGAGGAACCGGCTCGGCCACCCGGCCTTCCACACCGCGAGCAGCAGCGCCAGTGACGCGCCGCCCGCCACGAACGCCGCCGTGTACGACGCCAACAGCGACACCGGTAACACCGCCGCGAACAGCAGTCCGCGGCCGAGGGACTCCGGCCGCGCGTGCCAGTGGACGGCGACGGCCAGCACCGCCACCGCCGCCGCGAGGTCGAGGCTGTACGGTTTAGCGAAGGTGCTCAAGTTCACCGGCCAGATGGCGACGGACAGGAACCCGACCGCGAGAAACGCCGGGAACGCGGGCAACAACTTCCGGGCCAACCCGGCGAAGCCGACCATCCCCGCGAGGCTGGCCAGCACCGGCACCGCCCGCATGGCCTGCTCGCCGCCGCCGAACAGCTTGAACACCGCGAGTTGCAGCCAGAGGAACAGCGGCGGGCAAATCTGGCCGTTGTCGAGCTGGTTCAGGATGGTGAGGAAGTCGCGGTCGAGGAAGTTTTGGCAGACGAACACCTCGTCGCCCCACAGCGGGTACGGCTGTGCGAAGCGGACGAGCCGGGCGAGCGCGGCGAGGCCCACCACGGCCCACGTCAGGCGGGCGAATCGCCGATCCGAGGCGGGGTCCGGGGGTGTCGTCATGAGGCGTCCTTGCGTGGGCCAACTGGGTCCCGATATGGTATCGCCGCCAGGAAATCGGTCACGAATCGTTACCAGCAACCCGATCGACCACACCAGGTTGTGGCCCTCGTCTCGCGAGGGACAGCGCCTTCTACGCCGCCGCCGAGGGCCGTTTGAAGTGCCGTTTCCCCCACCGGGCAGGTGGTGTGGAGAGGTCGAGCATCGCCGTGATTCCGCAGAAGGGGTTGGTGTGGGAAGTCGATTAGGTATAATTTCATCAACCACCTGTGGAGCTACTCGTGACCATGACACTCCCAGCGAACTCGAGGTCACAACTTGCGGGACATGACGCGCTCGCCGTGGCGAACCTGTTCTTGGACTTGGGCACCCGCGACGGGGTTCCGATTGACCACCTCAAGCTACAGAAACTCGTCTACCTCGCTCACGGCTGGCACCTCGGGTTGACCGGCGAACCGCTCATTTTTCAGCCCGTCTTGGCGTGGCCTTACGGGCCGATCATTAACGATGTGTACCACGAGTTCAAAGAGTGCGGCCGGAACAACATCAGCGGTCGGGCGACGATCCCGGCCGACGGTGTCCATAGGTTCGAGCGGATTCCCTATCGTGCCGAACTGGCCGTCAAGTCGCGTGAGATCGTGGACCGCGTGTGGGAGGTGTTCAAGGGCAACACCGGAATCGAACTGTCAGCCATGAGCCACGCGCCGGGGACCCCGTGGCACCAGGTGACGAATGGAAAGAAGCCGAAGGAGATAAAGGACATTCCCATCGGGAACCAACAACTTCGCGACTACTTCCAGTCCCTGGCGCGGGAGCGCAGCCGTGCCAACGCCTGACAAAACCGATCCGGCGTTAGTCAGTCCACCACCGGCACCGAAAGCGGCCTCGTTGACCGGCGAAGCTGAAAGCCGTGACCTCACGCGCAGACGGCTCACGAAGCACGAGAAGGATTTGAATGCGCACGAACTCAAGTTGAAGGGTTTGGAGCTAGCGGAGAAGGTGGCGAAGACGACCTTGCTGACACGGCAAGGAGAGTTGCTGGAACAGGAAGTCTCGCGGCTGTGGTGGGACAAGTACACGCGCCTGGCGTCGTGCGTCGCCATCTTCGGCATCGTCATCGGCTGGCTGTGGGCCGTCCGCCAACTGCTCGTCGTACCCGCCACCGACCGGCCGACCGACGCAGTGCTGATCGCCGCGCTCGGTACCACGACGGTGAACGTCCTCGGCTTGCTCTACATCGTCGCCCGTTACCTGTTTCCGCAACAAGCGCGCGCCCCGTCATCCGACCTGATCCCAAAACTGCCGACTGAGTGACCTCACCCCAACTCGCTGATCGGCTCGCCGTTCGGCAGCATGTGCATCGGGCGGCCGGTGGCGTCCACGAAGTTGGTGTCCTTGTAGTCCAGCTTCAGGTGTTTGAACACCGTCGCCCACAGGTGGTTCGGCGTCATCGGGCGGTCCTTCGGCGTCTCGGCTTTCGAGGTCGTGCTGCCGATCACCTGCCCCATCTTCGCCCCGCCGCCACTCACCAGGATGCTTTGCGCCAACGGCCAGTGGTCGCGGCCGGGGCGGTTCTTCGCCTGCTCCACCTTCGGCGTGCGGCCGAACTCGCCGGTCACGACCAACAGGACCCGCTTGTCCAGCCCGCGCGAGTACAGATCCGAAATGAGCGCCGTCAGGGCGCGGTCCAGGAAACCGAGTTTGTGCTTGGTGTCCTTGAAAATGTGGCAGTTGACGGCGTGGCTGTCCCAGTTGTAGGTGCCGTCCTCGATCATACCTTTGCCGCGCTCGGTGGCGTTCTCCAGCACCATCGTCACCCACGGGACGCCGGCCTCCACCAGCCGGCGGGCGAGCAGGCACCGCTGCCCGTAACGGTGGTCGCCGTACCGCTCGCGGGTCTTCGCGTCCTCTTTCGTCAGGTCGAAGGCGGCTTTCGCGGCGGCGGACGCCAGCAGGTCGAACGCCTTCCCCCGCGCCTGATCGATACCGGCGGCGATCCCCGACGGCTCGTGCGGCATGGCCTTGTCGAAGGTCGCCAGCAGCGACTTCCGCTCGTCGAACTTGCCCTCGTTGCCCTTCGACAACGACAAGTTACTGACGCCGAACTTCGGGTCGGACGGGTCGCCGACGACCATGAACGGGTGCGTGCTGGGTCCGAGGTACGCGCTGCCGAAGCTGAACGTGTCGATCCCCTGACGACCGCCGTCCACCCCGCAGACGTAGCTCGGCAGGCCGTGGCGGGTGCCACCGATCAGCTTGTTCGCCATGCTGCCGGCCATCGGGTAATCGTTCACGAAGCCGGTCGGTTGCAGCGGGTCGCGGCCGGTGAGGAACTTCTTGTGCCCGCCGCCGTGGTCGGCGAACTTGTGAGCGATGCTGCGGATGAGGGCGAACTTGTCGGCCACCTTAGACAGCATCGGCAGGTGTTCGCAAATGTCGATGCCGGGCACGTTCGTGCGGATCGGCTGGAACTCGCCGCGATACTCGACCGGCGCGTCCGGCTTCATGTCGAAGGTGTCTTGGTGCGGCGGGCCGCCGGGGAGCCAGATGAAGATGACGGCCGGGTCGTTGGTGGTGCGGTCGGGGTTGCCGGCCTTCAGCGTGAACGGTGAGATTCCCGACGCGGCACCAGCCACGGCGACCGAGCCGAAGCGGAGAACGTCGCGGCGGTTCGGGCCGGCACAGGGGCGGATCGGGCGCATGGCGGACTAGCTCCGGGGTCGGAGTGCGAGGCGGTGGGTGAGTGAAGGATAATCGGAAACCGGGCGGCGGTCAAATCGGGGCGGGCGGCGGTGTCCGGTGATCGTTACCGCCGCATCCGCGCGAGGCTCTCCTTCGCCAACCGGGTCAGCCGCGCGTCGGGCGAGCCGGCAGCCAGTATTCGCGGCCTTGGCGTCCGCGCCAGCGAGTAGGCCCCACTTCCTGGCGGCGTCGCGTTCCATCGCCGTCGCGCGGGGGTGGACGGCTGGTGTGCGGGCTGATGTCCCACACTCGGCAGACATCAGTCTGGTACGTCGTCACCAACCGCTTCCCGTCTGGCGAGACGAGGAAGGTGCGGTCGCGCTCATCCCCACCAGCAACACCGCGAGTACGGTTCGCATCGCCGGCCCTCAAGTGACTGGGTTCTCCACCCGTAACGGGATCGCGGAAGGCCTGTTGGCGAGAACCGGGAAACTGAAACCGCACCAGTTGCCCTATTTTTTCCGCCCACCGGTCGGCTACGATCCGCTCGTTCCCACGACACTCGCACCTTTCGGATTGTGGGCATGGATCGCGCGCGCACCCTCTACGTCGTGGCCGACGACTTCGGCATCGGACCGGAAACCGACCGGGGCATCCTCGCGGTCGCCGCCGCCGGTCGGCTCACCGCCACTGTCCTGCTGGTAAACACCCCCTACGCCGAGGCCGCCGTCCGCCGCTGGGACCGTGCCGGCCGCCCGATGGCCGTCGGCTGGCACCCGAACCTGACCCTCGACGCGCCGATTCTCCCGCCGGACCAAGTGCCCACGCTCGTCGGCCCCGACGGGCGGTTCCACCGGCTCGGCACGTTCCTCAAGAACGCCCTGTTCGGCCGGCTAGACAAGGCGGAACTCGCGGCGGAGTTGGCGGCCCAGCACCGGCGGTTCGTCGAGTTGATCGGCCACCCGCCGCGGATGGTGAACAGCCACCAGCACGTCTCGATCTTCCCGCCGGTCGGCCGCGTACTGCTGGACTTGCTGGCGACCCAACCCGGCCCGAAGCCCTACGTCCGCCGGGTGCGCGAGGAGCGGCGGCTGCTGCTGCGGATTCACGGTGCCCGCGTCAAGCGGGGCGTCCTCAGTTGGTTCGGCCAGCGGCACGCGCGGCGGAGTGTGGCGCGGGGGTTCCCCGGTGCCGACCACCTCATCGGCGTCACCGACCCGCCGTGGACCGCCGACGACCGGTTCTGGACCCGCTGGATTTCCAGGGTCCACGGCGACCGTGTGGAACTCGGCTGCCACCCCGGTTACACCGACGAAACGCTCCTGGTCCGCGACGTGCCGGGGAAGAAGTACGACCTCGCCCGCCGGGTGAACGAATT
>JBBRUO010000318.1:0-7029 GCA_038247725.1 Gemmatales bacterium | reverse complement strand
CCCAGGCAGCGGGCCATGTTCGGCAGCACGTCCAGTTCGACGACGACCTCGCCGAGAACCTCCGCCAGCGGGGTGCCGGGGGCCGGGTCGTTGTCGTCCAGGATGATGATGCCGTCGTGGTCCTCGGCGATGCCGAGTTCGTAGTTGGACATGCACATGGCGTCGTTCATGATGCCGCGCAACGCCTTCGGCTCCAGCGTGAAGACCGCCTTCTTGCCGTCTTTATCCGTGTAGTAATACCGGCTACCGCGCAACCCCAGCACCACCTTCATGCCGCTCTGGCCGGGCGCGATGTTCGGCGCGCCGGTGACGACCGTCTTCGGCTCGCCCGCGCCGTACTCCACCGTCACCAGCTTCAGTTTGTCGGCGTCCGGGTGCTTCTCGATCTTCAGCACCTTCGCCACGACCACCTTGTCCGCGTCCCAAGGCAGCCCGGCGTCGGCCGGTTTCACCCGCAGCCCGTCCGGGGCGGGCACGCCGAAGAGCTGCACGCCGGACGACTCCAGCCCGGCGAGCGTCAGCCGCTCCACCAGCGCCGCCGGAGCGGGCAACGAGACGTATTCCTTCAGCCAGTTCAACGGCACGCGCATGACGGGTTCCTGTCAATGTGGGAACAGCCATGCTACATGACGCCCCACCCCCCGGCACGGGTTCGGGGGTGATCGGCGTCAACCGTTGCCGCCCCGGTACAATGGCCCCACATCCCGGAACCCTTACGAGACCGCACCCGATGAGCGACGAATTGACCCCCGCCGCCGCGCTGGCCCAGTTGTACGAGGGGAACGCCCGGTTCGCCGCCGGGAACCCGCAGGCCCCGAACCGCGACCTGGACCGGCTGCGGGCCGTCGCACCGGGGCAGAAGCCGTTCGCCGCGTTCCTCGGCTGCGCGGACAGCCGGGTGCCGGTCGAGATCATCTTCGATCAGGGGTTCGGCGACCTGTTCGTCACCCGCATCGCCGGGAACGTGACCACCCCGGAATGCACCGGCAGTCTGGAGTTCGCCGCCATCGTGCTGGGGGTGAAAGTGCTGTACGTCCTCGGCCACACCAACTGTGGGGCGGTGACGGCGGCCGTCCAAGGCGACCCCGTGCCGGGCCAAATCAGCGTGCTGTTCCAGCACCTGCGGCCGGCGGTGAAGGCGGCGAACGGGAACGTCCCGGTGGCCATCGTGGAGAACGTGAAGGCGCAGGCGGAGACCCTGAGCGAGGCGTCGCCGGTGCTCGCCCAACTGATTCAGGACGGCAAACTGATCGTCGCCGGCGGGGTGTACGACTTGACCACCGGGCGGGTGGAGCCGGTCGAGATGTGACGCCGCGGGTGTGGCCAATCTTTCCAGCGGTCTTGGTTCGGCCCTCACCCCCAAACCCCTCCCCCTCGGACGTTTCCCGCTCTCGCGGGAACTGGGGAGAGGGGGGGTGAGGTCGTTAACGCCTGCCCGACGGGGCAGGGGGTCGGTGGTTGGATAGCAACTGGGTCAGGGCCGAACATTTCTGACGGCTAAAAACGTTCGCCACACACGCCGTCACTTCCCTTTCTTCTTTCGGCCCGGCGTTGTGACGGTCAACACGCCCCGCGTTTCCTGGACGTCCAACCCGGCTTCGAGAGCGAGCAGACGGATGGCGGTCGGGAACGGCACGTTGGTCCAGTTCGGGGAAACGGTCTTGTCCCGCCGCTCGCCGATCTCCGGGTCGAAGATGACCGGCTTGCCGTAGCGGAAGGCGATCTGCCGGGCCGCGTCGTACACCGTCTGCTCGGTCGCCGCGTGGCTGACGAGCGGCTTGCGGCGGAGCAGGGCGGCCGCCATCTCGCCGGGCACCTGCCTCCCTTTCGCGTAACACTCGCCCACGGCGGCTTGGGGCGTGGTGATCTCGATGTAGCTTTTCCGCACGACATAGGCCGCGTCCAAGTCCGCCAGCGCGATGGTGAGGAAGTCGTGGACCGTCAGCCCCTTGGGTGCCAGATCGAGTTTGAACAGCTCCTGGCCGTATGCCTCCTTGTCCGGGTCGTGGAGTCGGAACAGGTCTTCGCGAATGATGATCCGGAACTCGTCGTCGGCGAACTCGCGTTCGAGCTTGCCCTTCAACGTCGCCAGCGTCATGCCCTTGATCGACGCGAGGCCGAGGGACTTCACTTTCTTGTCGTGCAGCACTTCGAGTTGCCGGGCGAGCGGGTCGATCGGCTTCTTCGCCGGCGGGTCTTGGGCGAACGTCGCCAGTGGCAGAACGAACAGAAGCGCGAGGGCGCGGACCATCGGGGAATCTCCGGAGGGACGGGACACGAATGAGAACGCGGGGAAGCCCGTCGCCGTTGGCGCGCTACAATACCGCCATGCTCGCCATCCCCGAACTACTCGCGGAACTGGTGCGGCGGCCGTCGGTCAACCCGATGGGCCGCACCGACATCGCGCCCGAATTGCTGCACGAGTCCCGCGTCACCGACTTCTGGGAGGGGCAGTTCCGCGCCCTCGGCGTCCCCGTCGAGCGGCAGGAGGTGCTGCCCGGCCGGTTCAACCTCGTCGCCCGGTATTCGCCGCCGAATCCGCCGTTTTCCCTGCTATTCGAAGCTCATCAAGACACCGTGCCGGTGGACGGCATGGTTATCGACCCGTTCGCCGCGACGATCCGGGACGGCAAGCTCTACGGTCGCGGGGCGTGCGACGTGAAGGCCGGCGGCGTGTCCATGTTCGCCGCGTTCGCCCGGTTGGTGCGGGAGAAGCCGGCCGGGTCCGCCGCCGTCACGTTGGCGTTCACCATCGACGAGGAACACACGTTCCTCGGCATCCAGCACTTGATGAACGCCGGGATCGCGGCCGATTTCGCCGTGGTCGCCGAGCCGACCGGCCTGGACATCGTGCGGGCGCACAAGGGCGTGGTGCGGTGGCAAGTGGAAACCACCGGGACGGCGTGCCACAGTTCGACGCCGGAGAAAGGCGTCAGCGCCGTGTACCGGATGGCGAAGGTGCTGGCGGGGGTGGAGGAGTTCGCCGGGCGGTTGCGGCAATCGCGGGAGGACGAATGGGTGGGTGCCCCGACTGTGAGCGTGGGGGTGATCGCCGGCGGGGTGTCGCCGAACACGGTGCCCGACCGGTGCGTCATCGACATCGACCGGCGGTTGCTGCCGGGCGAGTCCTCGGCGGACGCGGTGGCCGATCTGGACGTGTTCCTGCGGACGTTCCCCGGCATCGACTTCCCGTTCGCGTCACGCCCTCCGTACTTGGCGTGCCCGGCGTTGCCGCCGACCGGCGGGGAGGTGTTCGTCACCCGGTTGGGACAGGCCATCGACGGGGTGAACGGGTCGCACCGTGTGGTCGGCGTCCCGTATGGGACGGACGCCAGCACGGTGCGGGAGGCCGGCATTCCGGCGGTGGTGTTCGGCCCCGGCGACATCGCCCAGGCGCACACCAAAGATGAGTGGGTCGAACTGGCGGAAGTGGAGAAGGCGGCGGACATCCTGTTCCAGTTCGCCGCCGGGTGAGGTCATTTACCGGGGATGCCCCGACCGCCGACTTTCTGTTCGTTTTTCGGCTTTGCGCCTTGGTCGGCACCAGAATCCTGGGCTGCCGGCGCGGTGATGTCGCCTTTGGGTTTCACTTCATCCGAGGAACAGCCGGCGAGGGTCGGAAGGCCGAGTGCGAGCGCGAGCAGGACGAGCGTGGTTCGCATGTGGAAGATCCGTCTTGGGAGTGGGGACGAAAGCCCGACGTAAAAAAACTCGGCGGCGACCGGGGAGAGCCGGTCGCCGCCGAGCCACGGCGGGGCGGTTAGTTGAGGGAGAACACTTCACCGCCGGCCCGCGTGCTGAGCGCCGGGAGGATGCTCGCGGCGCTGTTGTTGATCATCCGGCACGAGCCGTCTCCCATCAGGAACTGGGCTCCGCCGGTGTGGAAGCTCCAGTAGTGGGCGGCGTCGCACCCGACGTTCGGGTTGCCCGGTGCCAGGCCGATCTTCTGGGCGGCGGTGCCGTCACACGGCTGGTTCGGGGAGGCCGAGTAGTACGTGATGAAGTAGTTGGCCACGGCCAAGTCGTTCGTCGTCAGCACGCAGTCGGCGTTGCCCCGCCCGTCGTACCCATAGGCGGCGATGCCCCAGCCGAATTCGAGGTTCGAGTTCGGCGGCCGTTCGCCGACGATGAACGTGTTGCTCGTGCCGTCGGTGATCCCTACCAGCGTAACCTTGGATTTCGTGTAGAGCACGCCGTCGAAGGCCCTCGACGTGGTGCCCGAGTTGCCCAGGTAACTGGTGAGGGCTTGGTCGCGGATGCCCGGTTCACCGGGGTACACCATGTTGCCGCGGGAGTCCGCCGGACAGGCATACAGCTTCAACTTTACGGCACACGCCGGGTTGTACCACGAGTAGTAGTTCGACCCGCCACCGGTGGCGAACGTCTTGGCCTGACGGTACAGGTTGTCCTGTTCGATATACGGGAGGCACTGGGCCTGCCACGACCACGCCCCCTCGAACGGGGCGGTGGTGACACCCGGGTTGGCCCACGGCACCTGCCCCTGCGGGAGGGCGTTGTTGGCGTCGTTGTACGTGTGGAGGGCTAACCCCCACTGTTTCAGGTTGTTGATGCACTGGGTGCGGGCGGCGGCCGCACGCACCTTCTGCACCGCCGGCAGTAGCAGGCCGATCAAGATGGCGATGATGGCGATCACCACCAGCAGTTCGATGAGCGTGAACGCACGCTTCCGGCCCGACTTCGCGAGTCGCATAGCGCATCCTCCGAGAATGGAGAGACGATGGAAAAGAGCTCGTGGCGCGCGTCCCAGATTGCGGACGCTTGGTTGTGGGCCGGCACCACTGCGGCCCGTCATCGATGCCGGACAATCACTGCACAAACCGACACCCAGGAAATGGTGTTGGTTTGGTGAGAGAGTGAGCTGTGACTATTCAACATCGACTGCGAGTGGGGTTATTGTTAACCGGCGGGTACCGGGTCCGCAAGAAGAAAACGAGAAGACGTCCCGATTTCTTCAGAGTTGTGGAACTTCCTGACTGTTCGCCGTCACTTCGGCAGCGGGAGAAGCACCGCTGCCGCCTCGCTCTCGCCCCGCGCCTTGCTCGCGCAGCCCAGGACGATCAGCCCGTCGGCCCGCACGTCCACCGCGTGGATCGGCCCCACGTCCAACTCTTGCCCGCTCAGTTGCTTGCCGTCGGCCACGTTCCACACGGCCAAGTACCCCTTGTTCCGCGGGGCGGTGCCGACCGTCACGAGCTTCGTCCCGTCCGGGGTGAACCGCAGCCCGTGGACGTAACCGGGGTGGGCCACGTCTTTCAGTTTCGGGTCGGCGGTGTTCTTGAACTCGCGGATCAGCGCCCCCGTCGCCGGGTTCCACAGCATCACCGTGCGGTCGGCGGACCCGGACGCGAGCGCCTGGCCGTCGGGCGACAGGGCCAGCGCGTACACCGCGTCGGAGTGACCGGGCACCTTGTCGGCGGCCGGCTTGATCTCCTTCACCAGCGCGCCGGACGCCGCGTCGTGGATCTTGATCGATTGGTCGAAGCTGGCCGAGATGACCTGCTTGCCGTCCTTGGTGAACAGCACCGCGTACACCGGCTGCGGTTGAGCCGGGGCCTTCGGCACGTGCGCGCTGATCGCCTTCGGGGCGGTGCCGGGCGGCTTACTCAGGTCGTACACGCGGACGATCCCGTCCTGCCCGGCGGTGGCCAGCCGCGTGCCCGACGGGTCAAACGACGCGGCGTTCACCATGTTCGGGTGTGGCAGGTTGAGCCGGGCGGCCTCCGTCACCACATTCCAGCGGTTCACGGTCTTGTCGCCGCAGCCGGTCAGCAACGTCGTCCCGTCCGGCGTGAACGTCACCCCGTGGACCGCCGCCGGGTGGGGCATCTCCTGGAGCCGTTTGCCGAACTGCTTCTCCTCCGGCTTCGTGTCCGCCGGGTCGAAGGCGACCGCCCACGTCACCGCCCGGTTGTCGGCCAGGACGCCGGCGAGCAGCGGCAGCGTCGGGTGGAAGGTGAGTTCCGTGACCGCCGCCGGGGCCTTGAACGTGTCGGACTCGGCGGCGTTGTTCAGGTTGAAGACGGTGACGGTGCCGTCCGCTTCGGCCGTGGCCATTTGGTTGTTCGCCTTGTTCGACGCCACCGCCGTGACCGACTTGGACTTGCCGAAGGTCGCCTCGGTGTTGCCGTTGCCGGCGTTCGCGCGGGTGACGCCCTCACCGGTGCCGGTGCTGACAGTGGACGCGCCGTTCGGGAACGCGGCGAACCGACCGCCGAACCGCACCGGGTCGGCGACTTGACTCACCAGTACCAGGGGGGTGACGGCGAAAGTCTTGTCGGCACCGGCCGAGAACAGCAGCGGTTGCGACGGGTGGAAGGCCAGTCCCGCGAGCGCCCCGCCGTGGCGGACGACCTGCTCCGGCAGCCCGGTGGCGACCGCGTACACCACGGCTGAGTGGTCGGTGAACCCGACCGCGAGGCGGGCGCGATCCGTGCTAAAGGCGAGGTCCGTCACGTCGGCGGGCAGGGCGGGGAAGGGGAGTTCCTTGCCGTCGTTCGTCTGCCACACCTTCACCGTTTTTCCGCTCGCGGCGGCCACCACCGCCCCGTCCGGGCTGAGCGTGAGCGTGTGTGGGCGCGGGCCGGCCTGGCCCAGATCGCGGACTTTCTTCGGCTCCTTGCCGTCGGTCGTGTCCCACACCGCGACCGCGCCGGCCTCGTCGAGGGTGATCGCCTGATTCCGTTGCGGCAGCAGGATCGCGCGGCTGACTTTCGCGGCCGTCGGCCGGCTGGAGAGCGGTTTGAGTTCCTTCGGCTCCTTCTCGCCCGGCTTCGGCAGCGGCCACGTCTCGACGACGCCCGACCGGTCCAACGTCTGACACTTCGGCTCAGTCGGGTGGAAGGCGAGGGCGACGACGGGCTGCTTCAGGGTCAACTCGCCGCGCGGCTTGCCGTCGGTCCCGGCGAACTGAATGGCGGTGCCGACGGCCACGGCGACGGCGTCGCCCTTCGGGTGCAGGGCCACCACCGGGACTCCCGGCGGTCGCTTCGCTATCGCCGTCTTCACCTG
>JBBRUO010000317.1:0-7103 GCA_038247725.1 Gemmatales bacterium | reverse complement strand
GGGACTGACAAGTCGAGTTGGCGACGGCGGGATGGGGCCGGTTCGTCGCGCCAACGGCGCAACCCGCCCGGCCGGTCCCCGTACCGATTCGGTGGAGGAATCCCGCCCACGGACGCCTACTCGCCAGACCGTCGAGTCCCTATCGTTGGCTCACGTTCCCCTTCCGCGAGGTATCCGACATGGCCCGTGATCGCGATAATCGTGACGACGAGGACGACGAGGACGACCGCCCGCGCCGCCGGCCGCGCAATGACGACGACGAGTACGAGGACCGCCGGCCGCCGCAGACCACCAACCCCGGCAGCGCGAAGGCGGCCGCCGTTCTCTGGATCGTCCTGAGCGTGCTGGGGCTGATCGGCGGGCTGTTGTCCATCGCCAACGCGGACCTGCAAACGATCGTGCAGGTTCTCGTCGCCGTGGCATTCCTGATCACCGGAATCCAGACCTTGACCGGCACGGTCAGCAGCATACTCGGGGCGGGGATTGCGTCGGTGATCCTGGCGGCAATCGGGTTGATCGTCGGTGTCGTGGCAGTCCTCTTCGGCGGTGCGATCGCGGCCGCTGGCGCACCCAACGGAGCCGCCGCCGGTGTGGGTGGGTTCGTGATGATCGTCGGAATCATCATGCTTATCGGCCCGGCCATGCTCATGATCGCCGGCATCTTGGCCATCGTCGGCAGCAAGAAGTATTTGCTGTGGCGGGCATACAAGAAGCAGCAAGCCGGCACCGGGCGGAGCCGACGACGTGATTACGAAGAGGACGAGGACGACGAGGACGACCGCCCGCGCCGCCGCCGCCGGCCGCGCGACGAAGACGACGGCGAGTGACCAAACGCCGGAACCCGCGTGACGACCACGCGGGTTCCTCCATTTCCCGACTCAGCCGCGACTCACTGCGGCAGCAAGTCCTTGACGGCCTCTTTCTCGGCGACCAACTCGTCCAGCGTCTTCTTGAACGCGGCCTGGCCGAAGTCGTCGAAGGTCAGCCCTTCCACCACCGTCCACTTCCCGTCCTGGATCGTCACCGGGTAACCGAACACCAGCCCCTTCGGCACGCCGTACTCGCCGTGACTCACGACGGCCGCACTGGTCCAGTCGCCGGCGGGGGTGCCGGTGACGAACGACTTGACGTGGTCGATGGCCCCGTTCGCGGCCGAGAAGGACGACGACACCCCGGTCTTGTCAATGATGAACTTGCCCCGTTCCTGGTTGGCCGGGACGAAGGTGCTTTCCAGCCACGGTCGATCCGTGATGACGTCCGTCAGCGGCTTGCCACCGATCTTGGCGTTGCCGAAGTCCGGGAACTGGGTGTTCGAGTGGTTCCCCCAGATGGTGGCGTTGGTGACGCTGCCGTTCGGCACCCCGGCCTTCGTGGCGAGTGCGCCGACCATCCGGTTGTGGTCGAGGCGGGTCATGGCGTGCCAGCGGTCGGCGGCGATGCTCTTGCCGTTCTCGTAGGCCACCAGGCAGTTGGTGTTGCACGGGTTGCCGACGACGAGAATCCGCACGTCCGACGCGGCGTTCGCGGCGACCGCCTTGCCTTGCTTCTGGAAGATCTCGCCGTTCAGTTTGAGGAGGTCAGCCCGCTGCATGCCCGGCCCGCGCGGTCTGGCCCCGACGAGCAGCGCCCAGTTGCACCCGGCGAACGCCTGGGCCGGGTCGTCGGTGACGATCACGTCCTTCAGCGCGGGGAAGCCACAATCGATCAGTTCGTACCCCGCCCCTTCCAGCGCGGGCAGGGCGGCGGGAAGTTCGAGCAGTTGCAGGATGACCTGAGTGTTCGGGCCGAACACCTCGCCGGAGGCCAGCCGGACGATGAGGGAACTGGCCACCCGACCGGCGGCTCCGGTGACGGCCACGCGCACGACGTTCGACATGGGAAGGCACTCTGGGAATGGGAGCGAGGCGGACTCGCGGGTCAGTTACAGTAGGAATACACGCGCCGCGTCGCGCGGCCAACGGAGATGCCCCCACCGTGGAGCACAAACAGCCATCCCGCGCCTTCCCCACCGGATTCTGGCTGGTCTTGCTCGCGGTCGCCGGCGGGTACTCGGTGTTCATGTGGCGGGCCGGCGGGTGGCCGGCGGTTCTGATGATGTGGCTGCCGTTCCTCGTCTTCTTCGGCCCCGTCATCCTCGCCGTGAAGTGCGGGTGGCGGTCGCTCGGCAAATGCTCCGACGGGCGACGGCCGTGGTGGGCCACGGTGATCTTCGCGCCCTATCTGCTGCTGATACGCGGCACGTTCGAGTTGGTGCGGCTGTTCTCGCGGGAGCCGGCGTTCGCGGTGGTGGCCCCGAATCTGGCCTTCGGTCGGCGGCTGACAAATGCGGAAGCGCGGCGGACCGACTTCGCGTCGGTGCTGGATTTGACGGCCGAGTTCACCGAAGTGAGTCACTTCCGGTCCCGTCCCGGCTTCCTGGCCCTCCCGGTGTTTGACGACACCGCCCCTACGCCTGAACAGTTGCGGTTCGCCATCGCGTGGATCGGCGAGGCGGTGAAGCGTGGCCCGGTGTACGTCCACTGCGCCCTCGGGCACGGCCGGAGCGCGTGCGTGGTACTGGCATACCTCCTCGACAGCCGGACGGTGGCGACTGTCGCCGACGGAGTGTGCCTCCTCCGCGGACGCCGGCCCAAGATGAAACTGACCCGAGGCCAGAAGGGGGCGGTGCGGCCGTTCGTGCGTGATGCGGTCGGAGCCGCCGACGTTTGACCGGAAATCACCCATTCCTCTCGCGGAGAACGCCATGACGCCACCGACCACGCCGCCCGCACCGGACGACGACGGGCTGGTCTCACACACCGAGGAGAAGTCGCCCGCCGAGGTCCGCGCCTACTGGACCGAGGAGCGGATCGCCGCGGTGCGCCCCGTCCCCATGCCGACGCCCGATCCCCCGACCGCCAGCGGTGAAGCCGAGGAAGGGCGAGACGTATAAAGTGTTCAAAATATCACTACTGACATTCCGGGGTTCGAAACCGGCGTGTTAACTTTTCCCGCGTGACCCGGCCGGCCCATTCCACACGGGGTCGGTCTTCCACGAGAAGAGGGTGAGTGATGAACCCGGATCAATACGCGCTGGTCGAATCGTCGGAGTTGGCGACGGCGATGACGGCCGCCGTCGAGGAATACTGGACCCCGGCTCGCGCCGAAGCGGTCCAGCCGATCCCGCTCCGAATCGTCACCCGGCAACGCGCCGATGCGAATGCCCCGCAACCGACGGCGGCGGTCAGTCGTCCGCGGGTTGCGCTGCCCGTCCCGCCGAAGGCGGCGGCGGTCATGGCCGGCGTCAGCAACGCCGACACCGGCCGCGTGGCGGACATGACGGCGATGCCGTACTGCTTCGTCGGAAAACTGCGAATGACGTTCGGCGGCGGGGATTTCCAGGGCAGTGCGTGGGTGATCGGCAAGAAGGCCATCCTGACCGCCGGACACTGCGTGTACGACCGCGGGTTCGCCACCAACATCCAGTTCCTCCCGCAGATGCGTGGCACTCTGGCGGCGGGCACCTTCACCGTCACCAAGATGACCACGCTGAAGGAGTTCGCCGACCGCGACGACCTGCGGTTCGACATCGGGGCGGGCATCCTGGATCGCCCGATCCACGACGTGACCGGCGTGTGCGGGTACGTCGTCAACCCGAACCCGCTCGCCGGCCGACTGGTCGGCATCGGCTACCCGGCGAAACCGCAGGACGGGTTCCCGTTCGACGGGCAAGAGATGTGGCGGTCCATCGGCGACATCGCCTCGGACACCGCCCCCGGCACCACCCGCGACCGCAACTACGGCATGTACAACGACATGAGCGGCGGGTGCAGCGGCGGCCCGTGGTTCACCACCGCCACCCCGCAACTGGCCGTCGGCCTGAACAGCCACATCATGAGCGACTCCGCCGGTCGCCCGGTGGACGTGCCCCGGCAGATGCGGTCGCCGTATTTTGGCCCGGCGTTCCTCCGCATCCTGAAGTGGATCAAGGACAACGGCGGCGAGCCGAATGAGCCGAACGAGATCGGCGGCGGGGGGCCACCGGGTGGCGGCCGACCCGGTGGCGATCACGACCACGCCGCGCTGAAGGCGAAACTGGAGTCGGCCATCGCGGCGCTGCGGGAAGTGGCGGCCGGACTGTAACGCGGCGTACACTGACCCCATGCACGTGCTCCCGGAATCCGAATGGCGGCGGCGGCGGGCCGAACACGCCGAGCGGTTGCGGCCGTGGGCGGAGGAGCGCGTGCGGCGGGCCGAGCGCGGGGTGAAGCACCCGGTGTGGGACTTCCTGTTCGAGTACTACTCGCTGCGTCCGGGGCACCTGTTGCGGTGGTCGCCCGGCGCGGCGGTGGGACTGGAAGGGGCGACCGCGAAGGATGTGGATTGGTCCCAGTTCGCGGTCACGCCGCGCGGCATGGCGATCCCCACCGAGGCATTCCCGGCCCACCGGCGGGCGTACCTGGAATGGGCCGTGGCGTACTTGGATACGGTCGCCGCGCGGGAGCCGCAGTTCGGCTGCTTCGGCCTGCACGAGTGGGCGATGGTGTACCGCACGGCCGACGTGAGGCACCGAGTTCCACTCCGACTCTCGGCGGCGGGCACGGATCAAGTGATCGAAAGTTCACAGTTGCGGTGCACGCATTACGACGCCTTCCGGTTTTTTACCCCGCCGGCGATGCCCCTGAACCGCACCCTTCTGACGCGGCCGGACAGTATCGACCACGACCAGCCCGGCTGCGTCCATGCGAACATGGACCTGTACAAGTTCGCGTACAAGCTGGCTCCATTCATCTCGGCCGAAGTCCTGGCCGAGGCGTTCCTGCTCGCCCTTCAGGCGCGGGAGTTGGACATGCGGGCCAGCCCCTACGACCTTCGGAGTCACGGGTTCGAGCCGATCCGCATCGAGACCCGCGACGGCCGCGAGGAGTACGCCCGCCGGCAACGGGAGATCGCGGAGTTGGCCACCCAGGTGCGAACCCGCCTGCGGGCCGAGTACCGCCGGGTGTGGGAGTTGACGGGCGGGACTGTGGAGCGACAACAACACGACGAACCACTCCCCGGCCCGGAGGCCCGATCATGACGGCGCACGAAACGGTAGTCGCGTTCCTCCGCGAGTTCCACGACCGGCTTTGCGCCAGGTTGGAGGCCGCCGACGGTGGGGCGAAATTCCGCGAGGACTCGTGGGAGCGGCCGGGCGGCGGCGGCGGCCGGTCACGGGTGATGGCTGACGGGGCCGTCTTCGAGAAGGCCGGCGTCAACTTCTCCGAGGTCCACGGCGAGTTCAGCCCGGAGTTCGCCAAGCAGATGCCCGGCGACGGCCTGGCCTTCTCCGCCACTGGCGTCAGTTGGGTGCTGCACCCGCACAGCCCGCACATCCCGACCGTCCACGGCAACTACCGGTTCCTCACGCACGGGTCGAAGGCGTGGTTCGGCGGCGGGTCCGACCTGACCCCGTACTACCCGGTGAAGGAGGACGTCGTCCACTTCCACAAGACGCTGAAGGCGGCCTGCGACCGGCACGCCCCGCTCATCGACCACGCGAAACTGAAACGCGACTGCGACGAGTACTTCTTCCTGCCGCACCGGGGCGAGGCCCGTGGAGTCGGCGGCCTGTTCTTCGACCACTTCGACGGGAACGGTGACTTCGAGGCGGCGTTCGCCTTCGTCCGCGACGCGGCCGACGCCTTTCTCCCGGCGTATGTGCCCGTCGTGGACCGCCGGCGGGGCGACGCCTACACCCCGGAGCAACGGGCGTTCCAGGAGTACCGGCGGGGGCGATACGTCGAGTTCAACCTGATCCACGACCGGGGAACGCTGTTCGGGCTGAAGACGAACGGCCGCACCGAGAGCATCCTGATGAGCCTGCCGCCGGTGGTACGGTACTGGTACGATTACTCCCCGCCAGCCGGCACCCGCGAGGCCGAACTCACCGAATACTGGCTGCAACCCCGCGCCTGGGCGGACGAGGCGTAGAATATCCAGCGGAGGTCAAACACATAGCTATGCTGAAATCGATCCACATCCAGGGGTTCAAGTCGATCCGCGATGCCCGCGTCGAGTTGGGGCGTGTCAACGTTCTCATCGGCGCGAACGCCAGCGGCAAGTCGAATCTGATCGCGTTCTTAAGGTTGGTCGCAGACATCGTTCGCGAACGGACGACGCATCATGTCGCGCTGGCTGGCGGGGCTGGAACACTCCTTCGTCATGGGCCAAAGCACACGCGAGCAGTTGCCGGAAAGTTGTTTCTTTCTTCGACGATGGATGTCGAGTATTCGTTCACTCTCACAACGACTGAGAAAGATGAGCTCGTGTTCTCCGAAGAGTCCGTTGAGTTCGCACAGGAGCTGCCGCATTCGCGATCACGGAGGACGTTGAAGACGAAGACTTCAAGAAAAGAGGGCAGTGTCCTGCTCGATCATCTGCACTATTCAGAAGTCAAGTTGTCGGCGGAGTTGCTTGCAAACATGGGTGTCTTCCAATTCCAAGACAGTTCGACAACGGCCTTGTTTCGACGCCAAGTTTATATCGGCGATGCCAGCAAGCTCAACAGGGACGGCGGCAATCTCGCGGCCGTCCTGCACGTGTTTGCCAAGATGAATCCCGCGTTCTACCGCCGCATCGTCGCGACCGTCCGGCAGGTGTTCCCGCAGTTCGACGACTTCGTCCTCGAACCGGAGGCGCTGAATCAGAACTCCATCCGCCTGAACTGGCGAGAGCGCGGGCAGGACACCTTGTTCGGCCCGCATCAACTCTCTGACGGCACGCTGCGGTTCATCGCTTTGGCGACGCTGCTACTCCAACCGGAAGACGAGTTGCCGAAGGTGATCGTCATCGACGAACCGGAGTTGGGACTGCATCCCTACGCTATCGGCGTATTGGTGTCTCTGATCAAGGCGGCGTCGCGGTACTGTCAGGTCGTCATCGCCACGCAATCCGTCACTTTGCTCGATCAGTTCGACGCATCGGATATGATCGTCGTCGAACGCGACCCCATCCACAACGCGACCGAGTTCCGGCGGTTGAATTCGGACGAACT
Source organism: Gemmatales bacterium (assembly GCA_038247725.1). Taxonomy (GTDB): domain Bacteria; phylum Planctomycetota; class Planctomycetia; order Gemmatales; family Gemmataceae; genus JALHQU01. The sequence continues at coordinate 88 of JBBRUO010000317.1, read as the reverse complement.
CGCCGTGTGGAAGGACGAGTACGAAAACCCGATCTCGCTCGGCGAGTTGTGGGAGCGCAACATCATCGGCGGGGGGCCGCACTGATGG
>JBBRUO010000316.1:0-7143 GCA_038247725.1 Gemmatales bacterium | reverse complement strand
GGGGGGGGGGGGGGGGCCCCCGCCCGGGGCGGGGGCGCACGACTTCCAGACATCGAACCTCATGCGTGACGACCTCGCCAAATTGGTGAATCCCATTGTCCGGGTCGCGCTCGACCTGCGGGACGGGTGGGACGCGCCCGGCGGGCCGAACTTCGACGCCGGCCGAGGGCGGTTGCACGACCGCTTCCGCGACCTGCACCGGTCCTACCCGGCGGTGCGCGGCGACGGCGTCCGTGCCCCGGTCGCGGACTTGCTCGACGGCGGCTTCGATCAGGAACCGGAGGACACCTACCTCGGCCCCGCCTACCCGCTCGCCTGTTGGGTGGACGAAACGTTCACCCGCCTGCCCGCCGTCGCCGCCAAGTGGACCGACCGCAAGTTCGAGGTCGAATTCCACGGCACGAACGACCGCGCGTGGCGGTTCTGGAAGCAGGCCGAACTCGCCTCCCGCCGCTCGGCCGACGAACTGGAAGTGTTCTTCGTGTGCGCGGCGCTCGGCTTCCGCGGCGAGAAGATCGAGGACCCGGCCGACTACATCGGGTGGGCCGCCGTCACCCGCGACCGGCTCCTGGCCGACGCGCGGGGCGAGTGGGTCGGGCCGCCGGCGCTCGACCCGCCGGCCCGAGTCCCCCCCCGGTTCGGCTCCCGCCGGCTGAAGCGGATGGCCGCGACCGCCGCCGCCTTCGCCGTCGTCGCCATCCCCGTCGCCGCGTGGCTGGTCGCCCGTCAACTGGTGCGGTGAACCGAATGTCCGTCTTCTCCCCATTCCGCACTCGCACCGCGATCCGCATCTACTTGTGGGTTCTGCACGTCCTCGTCGTGCTGTTGATCCTCGCCGGGCTGTGGTACGTCAACCACCGCTACCGACTCGGCGAGTCGCTGCTGTCGCCCTTCCCCGCCCTTCACGGCGTCTGGCTGCCGCTGCTGTTCTTGCTGCTGTACGTCGGGGGCTGGCTGACGTGGTGGTTCCTTCGCGCCGTGTCGGATCGCACGACCGGCCGGCACCCGGACATCGACGAAGCGTGGGCCGCGATCCGACGCGACCTCGACGCCGCCGGGATCGACCTCGGCAAGGTGCCGGTATTCGTCGTCGTCGGCCGGCCGAAGTCGGGAGTCGCGGACTTCTTCGCCGCCACTGCCCTGCCCTTCACCGTCCGCCGCGACTCCGACCCCGTCGGGGTGTTCGCCACCCGCGACGCGATCTACCTGACGGCCCCCGGCGCGTCGGCCGTGTCGTGGTACGCCGAGCGGCTGTTCACCGCCGCCGCGCCGCCCGTGCCGACGGTGGCGATGGTGCTGCCCGAACCCGATGCCCCCATCGATTTACTGCCGACCGAAACTGAGGAACCCGTCGCACCCGACACCGCACGGTGGCTGAAAACGCCGTCTGTCAGCCGAACGGATCTGCCCGCCGACAAACTGGCCGAGGCCGCCGAACGGCTGACGCACCTGTGTCAGTTGCTCGCCGCCGCCCGCCGCCCGCTCACGCCCGTGAACGGGGTCGTGTGGCTTGTCCCGGCCGCGGGGACCGACACCGACCCCGTGGCGGAAGCCACAGCCGCCGCGTGCAAGGCGGACCTCGCCGCGATGGAAGCCGCGCTTCAAGTGGATTGCCCGATGTCGGTGGTGCTGGCCGACGCCCAGGAGTTGACAGGCTTCCGAGAGTTGGTCGCCGGGTTACCCGTGGCCGCACGGAGCGAGCGATTGTTCGGTTGTTCGCTGCCGCTGATGCCGAACCTCCCCGCGACCGACCGCTACCCGATGGTTGCCGGCGCGATGCAGTGGGCCACGACGCGGCTGATCCCGTCCTTGGTGTACCAGCGGTTCGGGGACGCCCCGGACCCGCTGACGGCCGCAAAACTGTGGCGGATCTCCGACGCGCTGTACGCGCGGCAGGACGCCATCACACGCATCGTCTGCCAGGGGCTGATGGCCCGCCCCGACCGACCGCCGATGGTGAACGGCGTCTACCTCGCGGCCACCGGCCCGGACGCCGGAGATCGGGGGTTCGCCGCCGCCGTGCTGACCGAGCTCAAGCTGACCCAAAACCTCGTGCGATGGACCGAAGCCGCCCTCGCCGACGAAGCCGACGCCCGCCGCGCCGCCACCGTCGGCTATGTGCTGATCGCCCTGTTCGCGGTCGCCATCGGGCTGTTCGGCTGGTGGACGTGGAACCGCTGACTCACGACCCACTCCGTCGCGGTCGCGGTTCGTCAAGCCGCGGCGAGCGCGGCGAACAGTTCCTCGACGGTCTGGGTCCGCTTCACCGCGTCGAATCTGCTAAACGTACCGACGGCGGCGGCCATCTTCAGCCACTGCTTCAACCGCCGGATGCTCTTGTCCGCCCGCCCGACGCCGAGCCGTTCCGCCCACTCGATCAGGCCCCGGAGGGCGGCCGCCCAGTCGATGACCTCGGCCGGATCGTCGGTGCGCGGCACCAGCCCGAGTTCGGCCGCGACCCGGTGCGGGAGTCGCGGGTCGGCGAGCGCGCCCCGTCCGAGCATGTAGTGGACGCACCCCGTCTCGTCGCGGCAGCGGCGGAAGTCGGCGAGCGTCCAGATGTCGCCGTTGGCCACGACGGGAATCCTCAACCGCTCGCGGACGCGGCCGATGGGAGTCCAGTACACCGGCGGGGCGTACCCGGCGACGCGGGTGCGGCCGTGAACGGTCAGCCAACTCGCCCCGCCTTCGGCGACCATCTCGGCGTTCTCGTCGATGGCGTCGAGGGTGTCCCACCCCAACCGCACCTTCGCCGAGACGGGAATCTCGGCCGGGACCGCCTGGCGGACGGCGGCCACGATCTCCCGCAACCTTTTCGGGTAACGGAGTAAGGTCGCGCCGCCATCATGCCGGTTCACGGTCGGGGCCGGACAGCCGAAATTGATATCGACGCCCGACGCCCCGAGTTCGCACGCTCGGGCCGCGCTCTCCGCCATTCGCCCGGCGTCCCCGCCGAGCAGTTGCACCTGCACCGGCAACCCGGAGAGGGTGCGGCTGCCCGTCCGCAGTTCCGGCACGTGGGTGAGGAAGACGTGACGCGGCGGCACCTGCTGACTGACGCGGAGGAACTCGGACACGGCGAACGTGAACGCACCCGACATCCCCTGGACGGCCCGCATGGGAGCGTCGGTGACGCCTTCCATCGGGGCGAGGACGAGGGCGGGGACATCCGGCCGAATCATGGGGGGATGCGTGGAAGAACAACGGGACTGGAACCGGCAGCTATTGTATCCAGCATTCACTTCCTCACCGAGAAGGGTCTGGCGGCGGCCGCCAGAACGTGGATACTCTTAAACTGTGTGCCCCCACTCTCCCGGTACTCGTCATGAACCACCCGCTACGGATTGTCGCCCTCGGCATCGCTCTGTTGCTCCCCTCGATACTCCCCGCCGCCGACGCACCGAAGCGGCCGAACGTCGTGCTGGTGATGGCCGACGATCAGGGCTGGGGCGACATGGCCTACAACGGTCACCCGCACCTGAAGACGCCGCACTTCGACGCGGTGGCGAAAGAAGGGATTCGCTTCGACCGGTTCTACGCCGCCGCGCCGGTCTGCTCACCGACACGCGCCAGCGTGATGACCGGCCGCACCCCGAACCGCTCGGCCACGTTCAAGTGGGGCCATCCACTCCACCCACGGGAGACCGCCCTGCCGCAAGTGTTAAAGACCGCCGGCTACCGCACCGGGCACTTCGGCAAGTGGCACCTCGGGTCGGTCCAGAAGGACGGCCTCGCCACCCCCGGCCAGTTCGGGTTCGACGAATGGGTGTCGGCCCCCAACTTCTTCGACCTCGACCCGGTGCTGAGCAACCAGGGGAAGGCGACGAAGTACACGGGCGACAGTTCGGACGTGACGGCCGACCTGGCTGTGAAGTTCATGCGCGACAGCGCCACGAAGAAGCAGCCGTTCCTCGCCGTCGTCTGGTTCGGCTCGCCGCACAACCCGCACAAGGCGCTGCCGGATGACCGCAAACCCTACGCGGATCGACCCGCCAACGAGCGCGACTTCCTCGGCGAGATCACCGCGATGGACCGCGCTTTTGGCCGTATCCGCGGGGAAATCAAGGCCCTCGGCCTCACCGACGACACCATCCTTTGGTACTGTTCGGACAACGGCGCGCTGCCGAAACTCGGCTCGTCCGGCAACCGCCGCGGCAACAAGGGGCAGGTGTACGAGGGCGGGCTGCTCGTCCCGGCGCTGCTGGAATGGCCGTCCCGCTACCCGAAGCCGCGCGTCATTGATGTGCCGTGCGTCACGTCCGACATTTACCCAACGGTGCTGGAGTGGACCGGTGCGAAGGCCGCGAACCAGCCGCCGCTGGACGGCATCAGCCTCGTGCCACTGCTCGACGGGAAGGTCGCGGCCCGAGCCAAACCCATCGGCTTCTGGGACCACCCGACGGGGGGAGTCGGGACGCCGTCCGAGGCGTGGATGAACGACCTGCTCGCCGAGCAGAAGGCGGGCCGCGAACCGACCGATCCGAAGAAGCTGTTCGCGGACGCGGGTAAGATGACGAAGAAATACCCGCTCGACTCGTTCCCCGGTCACTCCGCGTGGCTCGACGGAAGTTGGAAACTGCACCGGATCGAAAAACCGAAAGCCGACGGGGTGAAGTGGGAACTGTACGATCTCGCTACCGACCCGAAGGAAGCGCGCGACCGACAGGCGACGGAGCCGAAGCGGGCAGAGGCGATGAAGAAAGAACTGACCGACTGGCTGGAATCGGTCGCGAAAAGCCTGAACGGCGAAGACTACTCATCCAAGTGAGGTCACGATGCCCCCGAAACGAACCCGTACCACCCCGCTCTCCCGCCGGGCCTTCCTCGCCACGGGCGCGGCCGTCGCCATCGTGCCCGTCGTGGGTCCGGCCGCCGATCCCCTTCCCCACCGACAAGCCACCGGTGTCAAAGTCGGGGAGGTGACGGACACCTCCGCCGTCGTCTGGACCCGGCTGACGGCGAACCCTATCCGCAACGCCGACGGCGCTAAGGTCGTCGGCAAGGGGGCCAAGCAGGACCCGCCGCTCACCGACGACGAGGTGAGCAAGTTGAACGGAGCCTGCCCTGGTGCCGCCGGGCGCATCCGCGTGCGGTACGGAACCAAGACTGATCTCGCCGACGCGACGGCCACGGAATGGGTCGATGTCAGTGAAAAGACGGACTTCTCACACCAGTTCGCGCTCACCGGCCTGCCCGCCGATACCGTCGTCCATTATTCCGTGGACACCACCGACCCGAAGAAGACGCCACACGGGTCGGTGGCCGGGTCGTTCCACACGGCGGTGAACCCCGACGCCGAGGCGGAAGTCACCTTCGCCGTCGTCACCTGCCAGATGTATGCCGACCTCGACCACGCGGACGGCTTCCACATCTACCCGGCGATTCGCGCCCTCGCCCCCCGGTTCGTCGCGTTCACCGGCGACAACGTCTACTACGACAACGAACGGCCCCGCGCCGTCTCCCCGGCCCTCGCCCGCTACCACTGGGAGAGGATGTACAGCCTGCCGCGGCATGTCGAACTGCTCCGCGCGTTCGCCACGTACTGGGAGAAGGACGACCACGACACGCTGAAGGACGACTCCTGGCCAGGCCAAAAGATGGGCGACCTGACGTTCGAGGAGGGGCAACGGATCTTCCGTCAGCAGGTGCCGATGGGCGAGACCATCTACCGCACCTTCCGCTGGGGGAAGTTCCTGCAAGTGTGGCTGACCGACGGCCGCGACTTCCGCTCACCGAACCGCATGAAGGACGGGCCGGACAAGACCATCTGGGGCGCGGCGCAGAAGGCGTGGCTGTTCCGCACCCTCGCGGCGAGTGACGCGGCGTGGAAAGTGATCCTGACGCCGACGCCGATCGTCGGGCCGGACCGCGCGGGCAAAGGCGACAACCACGCGAACGCGGCGTTCCTGACCGAGGGCGACGAGGTGCGGGCGTGGCTGCGGAAGCACGCCCCGAACAACGCCTTCACCGTCTGCGGCGACCGCCACTGGCAGTACCATTCGGTTCACCCGACGACCGGCCTGCACGAGTTCTCGGTCGGCGCGGCCAGCGACCGCCACGCCGGAGGAACACCCGGCGAGAACAAGGAGTACCACAAGTTCCACCGCGTCAAGGGGGGCTTCTTGACGGTCACCGCCAAGGCGAAGTCGATCCTGTTCCGGCACCACGACGTTCACGGCAAAGCCGTCTATGAGTACGAGGCGAAGGCCGGCTGACACCGCTGCCGTCCGCGCTCGCCGACCGTCCCTCACGAGTCCCTCGATGACCCCCGTGTTCGAATCGCTCGTGAAGTCGTACCTGACGAGCTACCCGGAGGGAGCGGCGCACGCCCTGGAAGGGCTGGCCCCGGACGAGGCGGCGGCGGTGCTGGAGCCGCTGTCACCGCAGGAAGCCGGGCCAGTCGTGGAGTGCCTGACCCCGCACGCGGCGGGCGCGATCCTCGGCCATTTGGGGCCGGAGCGGACCAAAGAGTTGTTCGAGGGAATGCCGGAGCGGCAGGCGGCGGTCGTCATGCGCCTGCTCGAAGACGCCCAGCGGGAGGCCGTGCTGACCGGGCTGCCACCAGAGGCCGCCCGCAAACTCCGGGCGCTCCTCCAGTATCCGCCCGAAACGGCGGGCGGGATCATGGACCCGCAGGTGGTGTCCCTGGCCAGCGATCTGACCGTCCGGGAGGCCGTCGCCGTCCTCCGCCGCGCACCCCGCCAGGCGCTGTATTACCTGTACGTGACGGGCCGCGACGGCGTGCTGCACGGGGTTCTCAACCTGCGGGACCTGCTGCTCGGCGGGCCGGACGAACCGATCCGCCAGTACGTCAACCGCGCCGTCGTCAGCGTCCCGGTGGCGATGGACCGAGAAGAAGTCGCCCAGGTGATGCAGTCCCGCGGCTTCATCGCTTTGCCGGTCGTCGATGAGGCGGGGCGGCTGTTGGGAATCGTCAAACACGAGGAGATGCTGGAAACGGTTCAGGAGGAAGCGTTCGAGGACTTCCAGAAGATGGTCGGGGCGGGCGGCGACGAGAGCGCCCTGTCGCCCGTCCGCACCGTCGTCCGGCGGCGGCTGCCGTGGCTGCTGGTGAACCTGCTCACCGCCTTCCTGGCGTCGGCCGTGGTCGGCCAGTTCCAGGACATCATCGCGGCCGTGACG
>JBBRUO010000315.1:0-7147 GCA_038247725.1 Gemmatales bacterium | reverse complement strand
CGGGATTGGCAGGTGGATAGAGGAATTGTACTCGCCATGAGTGGGCCGTCGCAACCGCATTTCTAAAGGTTGTTGCGAAAAGGGCCGTGATCGGGCGTTCCTGCCGGGGTATCCAACAGACCGCCGGTCGGCTGGTGACAGATACGACGTCGTTCACGATGACGGACTTGTGGGGAAAAACGCAATGGCCCTGGGTAGGACGGGAACGCAAGGCTCCTGCGGTTGCGGTTGACCGCGAGTCCCCCCGACGCTATGGCCGATCCCATGAACGCGAACACCCTCCTCGCCGGGCTGGCGGCCTTCGCCGTCGCCTCCCCGGCCGCCGCGCAGAAAGTGCCCCGCACGCCGAAGTCGGCGTTCGCCACCCTCCGCGCGACCTCGCCGGTGTCACCGCCGACACCGACGCCCGCGCCGACGTATTCGGTGCCCCCGCTGGTGCTGCCGCAACCGGTGGTCCCGGCGTCGGCGACGGTCGTGGACGACGGCCCACCCGCGTTCAACTCGGAAGCGGCCAAGGTGTTCGCCGCTCGCATTCAGCCGGTGTTGGCCAACACGTGCGGCGGTTGTCACGCGCGGAAGGACCACGACGGCAAGTTCAAACTGCGGTACACGTCCGGCGATTACGTGGATCACGAGGCGACGACGGCCAACCTGCACGCGGCGGTGCGGATGATCTCGCACGCCACGCCGGGGGAAAGCCCGCTGCTGGTGAAGGCGTTGGCCGCACACGGCGGGGCGCAAGACCCGCCGCTACGGTCGCGGACGATCACCGCGTACCGCAACCTCGAAGTGTGGGTCTACTGGGCGGCGTCCGGGGAAGGGGCCGCCGTCCCGGATGTGCCCGCGGTCGCGCCGACCCCGCCGGTTGTCGCGGCTCCCGCCCCGGCGATGCCGGCGAATCCGCCGTCGGTCACGCGGTTGACCGGCGGGCTGGTGCCGGAGCGGAAGCCCCCGGCGGAAGAGCCGCCGGCCCCCGGCAAGGTGACGCACCTCGTCCTCGGGGCGAAGGAGCCGGGCAAGTTGCCGCCGCTGCCGATGGCGGAACCGGTGCCACCCGCCGGCGGGTTCGCCACCGGCCCCCGCGCCCCGACGACCAGCCCGACCACGCCGAACCCGGCCGACCCGTTCGACCCGGCCGCATTCAACCGCGCGATGCATCCGGAGCGGCGGTGACCGGCGGGCGCGGTCTTCCCTCTTCCAGTACCAACAACCCGGCGATGCCGAACGACAGCGCCGCGCGGAGCCACACCGCCACTTCCCGCAGTGTGACGCCGACCGCGTCAGGGATTTCGTCGAAGGCGTGCGTGTCGAACAGCAGTGGGAACGTCGCGTAGGTGAGCAGTTCGCCGAAGGCCACCGCCGCGATCAGCCACCGCCGCCTCCCGGCCAGCGGCACCAGGAGCGTGGCGCTCCAGATCCACCACTGCGGCGAGAAGATCACCTGAAGCGACACGAACAGGATCACCGCCACGGCGCAGCGACGGAGCAAAGCGTCAGCGTCCTGCGACCGCTTTACCGCGAACAGCCCGACGACGAGCAACACCGGCAACCCGCGGAACACCTGGCCGTACACGTCGCCAAACGCGAACAGGGTCGGGAACAGCCGGCCGTAGAAGACCCACTCCGGGTGCGGGTCGCGCTTCGCCTGGAACGCCAGCGGGGTGAGGACCGCGTCCGGCCCGTCGGTCAGCACCAGGCTCAGGGCGAACGCCGCCGGCACCACCGCGAACGCGAGACACCACGCCGCCGCGCCGCCCCAGGTCCGCGCCGCGTACCGCAGCACCAGCGGGGCGAGGACGGCCGGGTACGTCTTCAGGGCCATCGCCAGCCCCAGGAGCGCCGCGCCGAGTAGCGGTCGCTTCCGATCCGTCGCGGCCACGCACGCCAGCACGAGCGCCGCCGGCAGGATGTCGAACCGGCAGGGGGTGAAGTACAGCGTGCCCGGCAGCACCAGCAGCCACACGGGGCCGCGCGCGACGCCGTTCGCACCGACCCCGTGCCGCACCAGCAGCATCACCGCGACCAATGTGGCCAGCAGGATCGCCGCGTACACCCGCTGGGCGTGGCGGAAGGCGGCGTACCACCGCTCCTCGGTCGGGGTGGCGGGGGCGTGGTGTGAGACGTGGTACTGGTGGCCGTCGAGGAGTGCGGGGTTGATCGGCACGTCGTTCGACGGACGGCCGGAGCCGATCAGCCCCAGGCGGAAGAAGTCGAGCGCGGCCGGCGGGTATTCGAGGAAGTACCGGTCGGAGAGCGGCGGCGGGTCGGCGTAGATCGCCCCCCAGAAGGTGTCGTGCGTCATCTCCGCCGGCTTCGGCTTCGGCCACTCGACGGGTTCGTTCGGCCGTCCCGCCTTCCGCCCCCGCGCCGCGTTCTCCGCCCGCAGCACCCACGCGCCGGTGTCGGAGTCGTCGGTGATGAGCCGCGAGTATCCGCCGGACAGCGGGTAGCCGGGCACCGTCCCGCCGGGCGGGATTTGCCGCCCCGCCGGTTGCACCGCGAGGATGACCAGGAGGTACGCGACCGGGACGGCGAACGGCCAGTGGCGGAGCATGAGTGTCGTCACCTATTGGATCGAGTCTCTTCGACGAACCCGCCGAGAATGTCTCATCGCGTGCTGGGCGGAGGCACGATTCCTGAACCCGGCGGGTGCCCCTCAAGCCGCCCGCGCGCCGGTGGCGTCCGGCGCGTCGGCGACCGTCACCTCCCGCGTGCGGTGCCCGGTCGAGTCGTAGATCAGCAACCGGCTCTCGTCCGCCGCCCACACCGCCGACGTGCGGAGCAGTCGCGGCCCTTCGACGTGGTACACCGCCCCGCACACCCGGCCGTTCCGCTTGATCGGCGTGGACCGCAGTGGCGCTTGCGATGGGTCCAGGTGGTCCATCCCACACAGTTCGCGGTGGACGAAGGTCGTCAACTCGCCGGCCGTCGGCAGGGACACCACCGTCGGGGGTTGCTTTCTCGCGGCCATCGCCATGTCGGGAACTCCGGTCGGTCCGTCCCGCCGGGACGGACTGTCCGGCTCGGCGAGCCGGACCTACTTCGGCCGTTGGGTCGCCCGCCTCGACCCCTTCCCGCGCGTTCGCTACCAGTCGTGGACCTGGCGCAGCGCTTCGTACAGGACGACCCCGACGGCGGTAGCCAGGTTGAGACTGCGGACTTTGCCGGTCGGCATGGGAATGCCGAGAAGTCGGTCGGCGAACCGCTCCCGCACCGACTCCGGCAGCCCTTTCGATTCACTCCCGAACAGTAGCACGTCGCCGTCGGCGAACGCCGCGCGGGTGTAATTCGCCGGGGCCGGGTTGTCGATCAGCCACAAACGGAGGCCGGAAATGGTGGAAAGGAACTCGTCCAGCGTGGCGTGCGTGACGACATCGACGTGCGGCCAGTAATCGAGGCCGGCGCGCTTCAGGGTCTTGTCGTCGGTGCGGAAGCCGAGGCGGCCGATGAGGTGCAGCCGGCTGCCGGTGGCGGCGCACAGCCGGGCCACGTTACCGGTGTTCGGCGGAATCTCCGGTTCCCACAGCGCGACGTGAAGCATGGGGAACTCCGACGAGCCGAGACCGCAAGGGAGTGGCATCTTCACGGAATGGAAGATGCCACTCCCTTGCGGTCGCGGCTCGCAAGCAGATCACTTCAGCGCCTTGATGAGGTTGTCGTCGTCCTTCGGCAGCACCCAGGTGGTGACGGTGAAGTTGGCCTTGCCGCCGGGCACGCGGAGGTACGCCCGCGTTTTCGTCACGATCCACTTGGCGTCCGCCGGGGCACCGACGGCCATCAGTACCAGCACCTTGTCCCCCTCCTGCGGCAGCACCAACTTTGTCTTGTCGGCCGACAGCGCGGCACCGGACGGCGGTTCACCATCCGGCCACAGCGCGCGGATGGCCTTCGCCGAAGTGCCGGCGTTCAGCCACGCCGACTGACCCGACGGCACGTCGAGTGTGAACGTGCGGCTGACGCCGTTGGCGATGGCCCCGGCGGCCGGGTGCGGCGTGTCGGTCACGGTCAGCAGCGTCTTGCCGTCGTCCGGGGTGACGACGTACTGGAACTGCGGCTGGCCCTTCCCGTCCAGGCCGTACCCTTCGAATCGCACGGCGCGCGGCCCCTGGTACATCACCCCGTCCGGGGTGCCGGCCCCGTAGGCCGGGTCTTTGGCCAATTTGTCGAAGTCCGGCGAGGTGTCGCCACCCAGCACCCACGTCGGGCCGTCGGGCGGCAACAGGAACTTCGAGCCGAGGAGCTTCGCGGGTTGCCCGCCGCGGCCGTCCCACACCGGCGTCGCGTCCAGGAAGTTACCCGACCACGCATAACTGATGCGGGTCTGCGCGGCGTCGAAGCTGAGCGACACGTTCCCCGGATAGCCGACGGCGATGGCCTTCGCCCCGGCCCCGTCGGGCATGAACGTCCGCAACACTTCCGGTCGGTCGGTGACGGTGATGACGCGGCCCTTCGCCGGCTCGATGCCGACCGGCAGCGGCAGCCCTGGTCCGAGCGAGAAGTACGCCCACAGCGCCTCGATCTGCTTCGCCCCGTCGCCGTTGTAGACGGTCTTCAGCAGGGATTGGCCGTTGATGAGGATCTGCGGCATCCGCGTGCCGGGGATCATTCGCTGCGGCTGGTGCATCCAGCGCTCGTACCACTCGAACCGCACCCGCTTGTTCGTGGTGGCCAGGTCCGGCCCCCGCGTGCCGCCGCCCTGCACGCCGCTGATGTCGTGGCAACTGATGCACCCGTGACCGTTCTTCCCGGCCAGCAGCCGGCCGTTCGTCACCTTGTCTTGAGTGAACTCGGCCTTGCCGATGGCGTCGTCGGTGACGGTGCCCTCCAGCGCGGGCAGGGCGGCGGGCAGGTGGCCGACGTTGCCAGGGCCGTACTGCGGCATCCGCAGCGTCATCCACGGGCGGGCGCGGCCGGCGTTCAGCAGCACGTCCGTCATCCACGTGGTCCGCAACTTCGCGCCGACGCCGGACAACTTCGGCGGCTGCACGTCGTCGGCGTTCTGCGCGTTCTCCAGTTGCTTCATCTTGTTCGCCAGCGCGTCGTCGATGCCGCCCTCGCCTTCGCGGGCGTGGCAGTTCAGGCAGTTCAACCGCTTCAAACTGGCGCGGGCGGCGAACACCGGGGACGGCGACCCGGCCCCGCCGAGTTCAGTTTTGAGGAACGTATTCAGCGCGGCCTTCTGGTCGGCGGCGAGCGTGTACACCGGCACCTTCGCGGCGTCCGGGGTGTCGCCGACGCAGCCTTTGCCCGCGGCGGCGGTCAGCGCGTCGAGCTTCGGCGCGGTGGCCACCGGCTTCACTTCCGGCTTCATGGCGTGGCAGTTGGCGCAGCCCTTCGCGGCGAAGATCGCTTGCCCGGCGGCCGTCCACTGGTCGGCCGGCTTCTTGCCGGTCAGCGTCTTGGCGGTGGCGTCGTCCACCAGCGTCGCCGGGTCCACCTTCGGCGCGGGCGGCAGTGCGTGCGGAATCTTGTCGTCGGTGACGCGGCAGACGAAGCGGGCGATGTCCAGCGCCTCGGCCCCGCTCAGCATCATCTTCGGCATTCGCCCGTGCGGGTTGGTGGCGAGTGGGTCTTCGAGGAACTTCGCCAGCGACTCCGGCCGGGACTTGCTGCCGACGTGCATGAGCAGGTAGTTCGACTGCGGGCCGGTCGCCGCGCCGAAGCTGTGGAACGTGTCGGCCGGGTTCACCGGCGGTTTGTCCAGGTCCGGGTCGTCGTTCTTGCCCTTCACCGGCACGCTGGTCAGGTTCGGCCCGTGGCAGGTGGCGCAACCGGCGGTCAGGTACAGCTTTTCCCCGCGGGCGATGCTCTGCCGCTCCGGGTTGGTCGGCACCGTCTTCGGCTCGTACTTCGGCAGCGGGCCGCCCAGCGCGGTCAGATACGACGCGACGGCGAACCGCTCGGCGGTGCCCTTCTCGTCGGCCGTGAACATCTTCGGCATGGCGGTGTTCGGCCGCAGTTTCGCCGGGTCCGCGAGCCAGGCGTCGATCCAGCCGGGGTACGCCCGCTTGCCGATCTCGCTCAGGTTCGGGCCGGTCCGCTCGGCGAACGACTTGGCCAGGTTCGCCGTCTTCGGCCCAGCCTGGTGGCACTTCACGCACGCCATTTCTTCGAACAGCATTCGCCCGTGGTCCTTCTGAATGCCGGTGGCGAAGTTGGCCGGCCGTTGGGCGAGCGTGTGGCCGAAGAAGAAGTACGGCACCGGTTCGCGGACGAAACCCGGGCCTTCCCAGTTCAGTTCCACGCGGACGGCCGGGCCGGTGCGGGTGAGGGTGGCCACGAACGGGCGGATGCCCGGTTCCAACTCGATCACCGGGCCGGTGAGCGGCTTCGCGTCGTCGCCTTTCACTTCTCCGGTGAGCACCGATTTGCCGTCGATGGTCACGTCGAGTTTGCCGAGCAGACTGGCGGAAAAGGTGTACTTGCCCGGCGTAATCACCTGGACGTAGCCGGCCCAGGTTAAGGTGTCGCCGGAGGTCATCCGCGGGTGCGGCGTCTCGCCGGCCTTTAACTGGATGGCGACGGCCGGCTCCAGCCGGACGGTGGCGGTCGCCGGGCCGGCCGCGTCGGCGGCGGTGAATATCAGGCCGGGTTTGAGGTCGGAACGCTTGACGGCCTGGGCGAAACCGGCGGCGGAGCCGAGTCCGACGGCGGCCAGGGCGAGGAGGAGCCGAGTCATCGAGTGAGAGCCTCGGAAGTGGCGGCGGGTGGGTGGAGGGGATTATCCCAACTCCGCCCGCGATTGCAACCGCGTGAGAGATGATAGCAGTCATCGGACATCGACCCGCGACCGCTTCGCCCCGCCGGGTCGGCTTCCTATCCTGTCCTCTACCACCACCGGAAGCGACCACCATGCACCCGCACAAACCGCACTACGACCGGCACGCCGGTTCCGCCGAGAACAAGCAGTTCCTCCAGCAGATCAGCAAGCACCGCATCGACCCGCCGGCGGTGCCGCCCGGCATCGGCGCGGCTGACCTCATCGACAGCGCGTTCCTCAGTTACAACGGCGGCCGGCTTCGCGAGGGCTGCCAACTCTACGCCCAGCGAATGCTCGCGCCGGATTGCACTGTCGGCCTCGCGCTGAGTGGTGCCCTCACGCCGGCCGGGTTGGGCATGTCGTGCCTCGTGCCGCTAGTCGAGGCCG
>JBBRUO010000314.1:0-7210 GCA_038247725.1 Gemmatales bacterium | reverse complement strand
CGCTGGCGCGCCGCCCCCCCCCGGGGGCGGGGGTTGGGGGGGGGGCGCGCCCGCCCCCCGGGCGCCCTGCCCCCCCCCCCCCCCCCCCCCCCCCCCCCCCCACGGGGAGGGGGGGACAAAACATTCCCGCGAGGGGAGCGGGGAACCAGCAGTGTCGCCCTTCTCCCCGTCGTCCGCAGTTCGCCGAGCCACAACACGGACTCCTTCAGTTCGCCGTCCACCGAGATGAATTCCAACTCGCCGCCGAACGGCGTCACCTCGTCGCGGTTCACACCTGGTGCCAGCTTGAAGGCGATGGGAAAGCAGGCCGGCAGCCGGTTCAGCAGTTCGCCCGGCGGCGGCAGGTAATCGGCAATCGACAGGAACCGTTGACCCCCGGCGCGACGGCCGGGGTCGGCGAAGGCGGCCGCCACGTCGGGCAACGGGTCCGCCAGCAAGTCCGCCCCGCGGACTTGCACGCGATCCGCCCACCCGCACGCCTCGGCGTTCGCCTCGGCCATCCGCACCCGCACGGGGTCGTTGTCCACCGCGATCACCGTTCGCCCGGCGGCCGCGAGTGAGAGCGTATCCGCGCCAACGCCGCAACCGAAATCGCCGACCGTCGCGAACTCCCGAAAGCGTTCGGCACGGTACGCGCTCACGGTTTCACCGGACGCGACTTCCAGCGCTTCGCGGGTGAAAAACATCCGCTCGGATTGGTGAAACTTCGCGACGGCTTTACCCCTCAAAATCACCGTCTCGACGGCGGCGATCGCCAAAGCTGACGGGAACCGCTTCCGCAGCGCGGTCATCACCCGCAACGAGTCGCGGTCGGTCGGGGCCAGCGCGGTCGCGGCGGCCAGCGCCGTCTGGCCGAGGGGCGAAAGCAGCACTTCCAGCGTGTCGAGAGTCACGGGCCGGCCACCGGGGGTGAGGCGAAATGTGAAAGCCGCTGCACCGAAATGGATATACTGGCACGACTCGCTGAACCAACAGCGACCTCCCACATTGAGGGTCCGAACATGGCACAAGACTGGGTCTACGACCGTTCCTACGGCCTCAGCGCGGCCGACGCGCCGGTGAGCGTCCGCGGGGCGTTCATCCGCAAGACGTACCTGACCCTCGGCTTGGCGGTGCTGGCATTCACCGCCCTGACCGGCGGGCTGATCTATTCCGGCGTCGCCGAGCAAATCGTCAAGACGTTGTTCGTCAGCAGAGGGGCGATGCTGGCGCTGATTGTGGTCTTCATCGTTGGCGGGATGGCCGCCCGCGCGATGGCCCAGTCGCAATCGTCGCCGGTTCTCCAGTGGCTGGGGCTGATCGGGTACATCCTGCTCCAAACGGCCATCTTCATGCCGATCCTGGTGGTCGCGGAAACGTTCCCGCAGTACGCCGGGAAGCACCTCGCGTTGCAAGCCGGCATCTGCACGCTGATGGTGTTCGGCGCGCTGACGTTCACCGTCGTGGCGACGGGCAAGGACTTCTCCTTCCTGCGGCCGTTCCTGATGGTGCTGTCGTTCGCCGCGCTGGGCCTGATTATCGCGTCGCTGTTCCTCGGCTTCTCGCTGGGGCTGGCGTTCACGGTCGCCATGCTGGTGCTGGCGGCCGGATACGTTCTGTACGACACGTCGAACGTGCTGCACCACTACCCGCCGACCGCGCACGTGGCGGCGGCGCTGGCCCTGTTCTCGTCGGTCACGCTGATGTTCTACTACATGCTGCGGCTGTTCATGAGCCAGAGCCGGGACTAACGGCTGAACTCGTATTTGACGCCGCGACCGCGGGGGCCTCTTCACACCAGAAGAGGCCCCCGCGGTCGCGGCGCGTTTTCATCCGCGTTCCAATCGGTAGTAGTATTCCACCACGAAGGCGGTGCAGCCGGCCCCGAACAGGTGCCACAGCCAGTGCGTACCCATCGGCAGCGGGGAGACGGGATCGACCAGCCGGCAAACCAGCGCCAGGGCGAAGCAGGCCAGCCCGGCATAAATCAGTCCGGCGTCGCGGAACCCGGTCCGCGCCAGCGTGGCGAACAGTGGGATCAAAATGATCACCGCCAGGGACGCATACGACAGGCTGACCGTGACGGTCGGGAACTCGGTCGGGATCACGTTGAACAGCACCGCGTTCACGGCCACATACCCGACCAGCACGCCGAGGGTGACGAGCAACACCTTCCCCGCCCCGATGCCACGGCCGAGTCGCACGGCCAAATAGATCGCGCCGGCCAACCCGAGCAGCGAGATCGGGATCACGTCGAGCAGAAAGTAGGCTTGTCGGGATCGGAACGCATGGTAAAGCGTGCCCCCGACGCCGCCGGCGAGCAACACCGGCAGGCAAGCGGTGACGAACGGGAACCGCCGGTACCGGCCGCGCAGCCGGACGACCCAGGCGAGGGCGATCAGTACGAACACCGTCGCCGTGACCGCGTTCCACGGTTCCGCCGCCCACCCGACGACCGCGTCCGGGCGGGCCGGCGTCTCGCGGTAGATCGGCCCGCCGTCGGCCAGCCGACGGCTGGTGTCGCCGAGGAAGAAGTAGTCCGGCCCGGACGAATTCGGGGCGAGGGCGGGTTCGGGCATGGGCGACTCGAGTGGCGTTCCGGTGGGGCATTCTACGGCCGCCGGAAAAAGTTCCGCGAGTCCGCTTGACGGCCAAAACGGGGAGAACTAAGAAACGCGCACCCCAGGCGACCTTGGGGGCGCGCCGGCGGCAGCGAGGGACACCTCCCCGCCCGCGCGACCGACGCGCCGGATCGGCGATTGGACCGAGACCGGCCCCAGAAACCCACGAGTCAGAGTGGACCGCCGACCGCCACCGCAGGCGCAGCCTCGGGCGGGCGGAGCCGACTGTTTTTTTACGAAGAGAGGGCGAGGACATGGCCAGGATGTTGTTGACCGCACCGCCGACCGACCCGGTCGCCGACCCCCGGCGGTGGTGGCTCGGCGACGCGGACGAAGACGGGGTGTGGGCGGGCAAGACGAAAGAACCGCCCCCGCCGGGCAAGGACGACGGGGAGGACGACCTTGACGACGAGGATGAGGACGACCTCGACGACGACCTCGACGACGACGAGGATTGGGACGACGACGACCTCGACGACGACGACGACGACCTCGACGGCGAGTGGGACGACGACGAGGACGACGACGATTGGGACGACGACGAGGACGAGGACGAGGAGGTGTGACGGCAGGCACGGACCCGCGTCCGTGCCTTTTTCGTGTGCCGGGGGAACGGGGAATCGTCACAGGCGATGAGCGCCCGTCAACCGCACCGCAGTCGCCAACATCCCCACTTCGACTGGTTTGCCCGACCGTCGGAGTGGGGTATAATCGATGCGAGACGGCGAAGCCGTTCCCCTTCCCCGAAACGCGGAAACCCCCGATGCCCCCGTCGAGTCACCGACCGACTGCCGAACCGCCTCAGGGGTCCGTGGTCGCCATGCTCGCCGAACGGTCCCAGTTGGACTTCGAACTGACCTTCTTCTCAGCCGTACTGGACCGTGTGCCGGATTACGCCGACGCGCTACAGGCGCACTCCGGCAACCTGACCGCCAAGGGCCTCGTGAAGGAGGGGCTGGCGGTCGATCGGGCGCTCGTCGAGTTGCGGCCGAACGATCCGGACGTGCGGTACAACCTGGCCTGTCGCTACGCGCTGCTCCGGCAACCCGACCTCGCCGTCGCGACCCTCCGCGAGGCCGTCGAACTCGGCTACCGCGACTTCCGATACATGATCCAGGACCGCGACCTCGACTCGGTGCGGAAGGACCCCCGGTTCCGCGCCCTGCTCCGCGAGTTCACCGGCTGACCCCCCGCCCCGGAAGGATCCCGCATGGCCACCCGCGCCGCCCGGCCCGTCGAGTACCCTTCGTCCGACGGCAAACCGATGGCCGAGAGCGATCTACACCGCCGCCTTCTGTTCGCCGTCGTCCCCCGACTGGACGACTATTTCCGCGACCGGGACGACGTGTACGTGTCGGGCAACTTGCTGGTCTACTACGTCGAAGGCGACCCGCGGCGGGTGCTGGCCCCCGACTGCTTCGTGGCGTTCGGCGTCCCGAAAGGGAACCGCGAGACGTTCCGCACCTGGGACGAAGGCACGTTCCCGGCCGTCGTGATCGAATTCACGTCGAAGACCACGGCCCGCGAGGACCAGCGAACGAAGCTTGGCGTCTACCGCGACATTTGGCGGGTAAAGGAATACTTCCTGTTCGACCCGCGCGAGGACTACTTGACCCCGTCCCTGCAGGGGTATCGTCGCCGTGGCTCCGAGTTGCGACCGATCCGCGCCGCGAACGGCGTCTTGACCAGCAAGACGTTGGGCGTTACCCTCGAGCGCGACGGCGAAGACTTGTTGCTCCGCGACGCGGTGACGGGCCGCGTCCTTCTGACCGCCGACGAGCGTGCCACGCTTGAGGAGCGCGGCCGGACGGACCTGGAGCGGAAGCGGACGGAACGCGAAAAACGGCGAGCCGAGGACGAGAAGAGACGAGCCGAGGACGAGAAGAGACGAGCCGAAACCGAGGCCGAGGGCCGGCGGCAAGCCGAGGCCGAGTTGGCCCGCCTTCGCGCCGAACTCGACGCCCTGCGGAAGGGGCCGTGACCCATGCCCGCCCTCTTCACCGACCCCGGTTCCGACGCCGCGCGAGCCGCCTTCGCCCAGAAACCCCGCGCGCTCGTCGATAAGGTGACGACGGTCGCGGACGCCGTTGCCCGGCTAGTCCGCGACGGCGATTACTTCTGCTCCGGCGGGTTCGGCGTCAACCGCATCCCCACGGCCGTCGTCCACGAAATCCTCCGGCAGAAGAAGCAGAACCTCGGCTTCGCCGGGCACACCGCCACCCACGACTTTCAACTGATGGCCGCCGGCAACCTGACCGGCCGCGGCCAGACGCTGGCGAAGGTGGACATTTCTTACGTCGTCGGGCTGGAGGCGCGGGGGCTGTCGCCGCACGCCCGGCGGGTCATGCAGTCGGGCGAAGTGGAATCGGTCGAGTGGTCGAACTACGCGCTCGCCCTGCGGTTCGCCGCCGCCGCGGCGGGCGTGCCGTTCGCCGTCACCCGCAGTATGCAGGGCACCGACACGTTCACCCACAGCCAGGCGAAGGCGATCACCTGCCCGTTCACTGGCGAGAAGCTGGTCGCCGTGCCCGCGCTGTACCCGGATGTCGCGGCCATCCACGTCCACGAGGCCGACCGCTTCGGCAACTGCCGGTTCACCGGAACAAGCGTCGCGGACATCGACCTGGCCCGCGCCGCCAAGCGGCTCATCATCACCTGCGAGCGGCTGGTCTCGCACGAGGACATGCGGCGGAACCCGCACCAGACGCAGATCCCGTTCCTGTGCGTGGACGCGGTGTGTGAAGTGCCGTTCGGCAGTTACCCCGGCAACATGCCCGGCGAATACTTCTCGGACGAAGACCACCTGCGGCAATGGCTGACGGTGGAGCAGGACGAAGCCGCCTTCCGAACGTTCCTGGACGAGTCCATCCACGGCGTTCCGGATTTCACCGGGTACGTCGAGAAGTGCGGCGGCCTCCGGCGGATGCAACAACTGCGACAGCGCGAGGTGCTGGTGGGAGATTCGCGTGGCTGACCCGATCATCGCCGCCCGCGCGGTCGAAAAGGTGTACGGCTCCGGAACGTCCGCCGTGACCGCGCTCGCCGGCGTGGACTTCGACATCCCGGCCGGGCAGCGGGTGGCGATCCTCGGCAAGTCCGGGTCCGGCAAATCCACGCTGATGAACCTGATCGGCGGGTTAGACACACCCACCGCCGGCGCGCTGACGGTCGCCGGGAAAAGCCTCGGCGGGCTGACGCGGCGGCAACTCGCCGATTACCGGCTGGAATCGGTCGGCTTCGTCTTCCAGTCGTTCCATCTGATCGGCTCGAAGTCCGCCGCCGAGAACGTGGAACTGCCGCTGACGCTGGCCGGCCAACCCGCCGCCGACCGCCGGCGAGTGGCCCGCGACATGTTGGAGGCGGTCGGGTTGGGCCACCGGATGGGGCACCACCCGCCGCAACTCTCGGGCGGGGAACGGCAGCGGGTGGCCGTCGCGCGGGCGCTGGTGAACCGCCCCGCCGTGCTGCTGGCCGACGAGCCGACGGGCAACCTCGACTCCGCCAGCGCCGCCGCCGTCATGGACCTGCTGTTCGCGCAGGTGCGGGACCGGGGCATGACGCTGGTGGTCGTCACGCACGACGAGGAGTTGGCCAAACGGTACGCCGCGCGGGTGATCCGCATGGCCGACGGCAACATCCTGGATGGGGAGCCAACAGTATGACCGCGACCGACCCGCCCGCCCCCGAACCGCCGCCGCTGGACATCACCCTCGAAGAGTGGATCGCGGCCACGCAATCGTGCGGCGGCATCGACCCGCCCGCCGACGACCCCGACTCCGCGAGTGACTCGTGAAACCGCACGTCCTCAGCCGCAAGTGGCACCGGCACGTCGCCATGCTGGTCGCGGTGCCGTTCCTCGTCGTCCTCGTCACCGGCATCCTGTTGCAGGTGAAGAAGGAGTTCACCTGGGTGCAACCGCCCACGGTGAAGGGGACCGGGAAGGAGCCGGCGGCCGCCTTCGACGCCATCCTCGCCGCGACCGCGGCCGTCCCCGAGGCGGAGGTGCGGTCGTGGGCCGATATCGACCGCCTGGACGTGCGGCCGAAGGACGGCGTGGTGAAAGTGCAGTGCAAGAACCGGTACGAGGTGCAGGTGGATTCCCGCACCGCCGAGGTGGTCCAGGTGGCGTACCGCCGCAGCGACTGGATCGAGAGCATCCACGACGGCTCGTTCTTCCACGAAGCGGCGAAGTTGTACGTCTTCCTGCCCGTCGCCGTACTGATGCTGACAATCTGGGTGACGGGCATCCACTTGTGGCTCTTGCCGAAGTGGGTGAAGTGGCGGCGGAAGCCTGCCCCAACGAACCGCCCGCTGGTACAATAATCCGTCACGGTTCGACCGGAGCGCGTTGCATGGGGGACAAAGACGGTATTCCCTGGGGGAGCTTGGCGAAAGGAGCCGTGGAAGGCGTCCTGAAAGGCATCGCCGACTGGTTTCGCGGGCGGAAGACGCTGCCGCCTCCGACACCCGATGCGCCGGCGACCGACGGGGCGAACCCGCGCG
The DNA here is from genome assembly GCA_038247725.1 of Gemmatales bacterium. Taxonomy (GTDB): domain Bacteria; phylum Planctomycetota; class Planctomycetia; order Gemmatales; family Gemmataceae; genus JALHQU01. The sequence continues at coordinate 107 of JBBRUO010000314.1, read as the reverse complement.
GCATCCTGATTATTGGGCCGGGTGGCGTCGGCAAGACGACCTTGGCGCGGATGTTGTCCGGCGGATTCGACTGGCTCAGCGACGACCCGTGGCGGTACGCGGAGAGT
>JBBRUO010000313.1:0-7227 GCA_038247725.1 Gemmatales bacterium | reverse complement strand
CGTCCCGTGTCCCGGTCAATCGTCTGCTTCACCCCGCATCGGTGCGAGCGATGCCGTGTTTGCGCATCTTACCGTACAGCGTGGTCGGGTTCAGGCCGAGGCGGTGGGCCGCGCCGCCGGGGCCGTACACCCGCCCGCCGGACGCCCGCAGCGCGTCGCGGATGCGCTCCCGCTCCTGCGCCGCCCACGTGCCGGCCGACTCCGCCGCCGACGCCCCGACCAGCCAGCCGGCATCAAACGTCAACTCCTCGCCGTCGCTCAGGATCACCGCCCGCTCGATCAGGTTCTGAAGTTCGCGGACGTTCCCCGGCCAGTCGTGCGCGGCCAGCGCCCGTAGGTCGGCGGTGCCGATCCGCGTCACCGCCCGGCCGTGTTTGCTCGCGAAGTGCCGGAGGAAGTGTTCGGCGAGTTCGACGACATCCGGCCGGCGGTCGCGGAGGGGCGGCACGGCGATCGGGAACACGTTCAGCCGGTAGAACAGGTCGGCGCGGAAGCGGCCGGCCGTCACCTCGGCGGACAGGTCGCGGTTGGTCGCCGCCACGACTCGCACGTCCACCGGCACGGCGTCGCCGCCGACGCGCTCGATGACCCGCTCTTGCAGCACCCGCAGCAGCATGGCCTGCACGTCGGCCGACAACTCGCCGATCTCGTCGAGGAAGAGTGTCCCGCCGGTCGCCTGCTCGAACCGCCCGATCCGCCGCTTCCCCGCTCCGGTGAACGCCCCCGCCTCGTGGCCGAACAACTCGCTGGCGATCAACCCCGGTGCCAGCGCCACGCAGCTAACGGGGACGAAGGCGGCGGTCCGCCGTCGGCTCTCGGCGTGGATGGCCCGCGCCACCACCTCCTTGCCGGTGCCCGTTTCGCCGAGGATCAACACCGTGGCGTCGGTCGGGGCGACCCTTGCGACCGCACTGCGGACCCCGCCCAGACCCGCCCCGGAGCCGATCAGCGGTCGCGCGTCGTCGCTCATGGCTGCCCCGCCGGTCGGAATGGGTACACTGGCTGCACACCCGGAGTACCCCGATTATGGTCACGACCGCCCGCCTCTGGTTCACCCCGCCGCGCGAAATCGACCGCTTCCTGCCCGAAGGGCCGCGACTGCTGCCGGACTCCGGCGACCTCATCTGGGTGAACATCCAGACCGCGACCGACGCGACTACGGGCAATCTGCACACCGCGGCCCGCGACGCCACCCGCCCGCGAACGCTCCCCCTCCCCGGCCGACCGGGGTTCGTTTTTCCCACCGCCACACCCGGCGTCGTGTTCGTCGGCTGCGAGAAATCCCTCGGCACGGTCGATCTGGCCACGGGGCAGTGGCGAACCCTGGTCACCATCCCGGACGCCGACCCGCGGACGATCATCAACGACGGCGAGATCGTGCCGGGCGGGAAGGCCGTCGTCTTCGGCACGAAGGACACCCAGTTCGACCACGACGCGGCGCTGGCGCACCTGTACCTCTACACGGTAGATGACAACCGACTGTCAGTGTTGGCGGGCGGCATGACGTGTTCCAACGGCAAGGTGTTCGCGGACGGCGGGCGGACGCTGTATGACATCGACACGCCGCGCAAAGTGGTCACGGAGTACGCGCTGGACATCGAGACGCGGACGCTCACCGAGAAGGGCATCGCCCTCGACCTACGGCACGTCGCCGCGTCCCCGGACGGCATGTGCGACGCCGGCGACGGCACCGTCATCGTCGCCTTTTACAACGGCCACGGGGACACCGCCGACGGCCGCGCCGTGCGGTATCGCCTGCACACCGGGGAGGTGTTGGACGAGTGGGTCACCCCCGGCTCGCCCCGCGTGACGTGCCCGCTGCTATTCGCGGACGGCGGCGCGGTGAAGTTGCTGCTCACCACCGCCGCCGAGGGGATGCCGGCGGACCAGCGGGCGGCGTGCCCGAACGCCGGCTGCCTGTTCGTCGCCGACACCGGGCTGCCCGCGGTGCCGCCGGCCGAGGTGGTGCGGCTCACCCCTCCGTCGGCGGCTGGGTGAGGAACTCGACCTCGCCGGTGGCGATGTCATACATCGCGCCGACGATGGCGATCTTCCCGTCCGCCTCCAGTTGCCGCAGGGTGTCACTCGCCTGGCGGATGTGGCCGAGGGTGCGGAGGACGTTGCGGTCGGCCACCGTCTGGATGAACGCCTGCCGCTCGTCGTCGGGCATGGCCGCCACCCGCTCCGGTTCGGTCACCAGGATGGACTTCTGGATCTCCGTCACCAGTGCGTCCAGGTTCGCGCACCCGGTCGCGTCGCGGGCGGAGGTGTTCTTGGCGAACAGGTCCACGGCCGCTTTCACCGCCCCGCACTGCTTGTGGCCGAGCACCAGGATCAGCTTCGCCCCGGCCACCGCGCAGGCGAACTCCAGGCTGCCCAGCACCTTCTCCTTGGCCACGTTCCCGGCGATGCGGACGGTGAAGATGTCGCCCAGCCCGAGGTCGAAGATCAGCTCCGTCGGCGTCCGCGAGTCGATGCAACTGAGGACGACCGCCAGCGGGTGCTGGCCGGCGGCCGCCCCGGCCATCTGCCGGTGCAGGTCGCGGGAGATCCGCTGGTCGGTGCGGAACCGCTCGTTCCCGTCGGTCAGCAGTTTCAACACGGCCGCCGGGGTGAAGCCTTCTTGCACCTCGCGGGTGGAGTAGTCCACGAACGTCACGCGGTCCTGGAGTTGGTACTTGTCGCGGAAGCCGAGCATGTCCACCGTCACCCCGCGGGCCGGGGCCGTCTCGGCGTCGTACTCGCGGAGCAGGGCGAGGATGTCCGGGTCGATGAAATCCGTGTCGCGGGCGTCCAGCAGCACCCGCCCGCCGCGGGGCACGGCGTCCAGCACGCTCACCAACTTGCCCCGGTTCAGGAAGCTCACCTGGTTCGGCAGGACGATCCGCAGCACGTCCCCGGCCAGGTGCTTCTCCATCACCCGGCGGAGCGGCCGGCGGACGTTGCTGGCCAGGATGAAGACGATGTTCACGCCCAGGCCGATGAGCACCCCGATCAACAGGTCCGTCAGCACGATGGCGAGGACGGTGACGGCGAACGGCAGGAACTGGTTCTGCCCGCCCTGCCACATCTCGCGGATGATCTTCGTGTTGATCAGCTTCAGCCCGGTCATGAGCAGGATGGCCGCCAAGCTGGCGATGGGGATGGTGTTCAGGACGTGCGGCAGGAATACCACGCACCCGGCCAGGAACAGCGCGTGGAAGAGGGCCGACCGCTTCGTCTCGTTGCCGGCGTTCAGGTTCACCGAGCTTCGGACGATCACCGACGTGACCGGCAGCCCGCCGATCAGCCCGCACGTCATGTTTCCCACCCCTTGCGCGACCAACTCGCGGTTGGACGGCGAGACCCGCTTCTTCGGGTCCAACTTGTCCACCGCCTCCAGGTTCAGCAGCGTCTCCAGGGTGGCCACCAGCGACAGGGTGACGGCGGCGAACCAGACCGGCGTCGTCAGCAGGGCGGCGAGGTCCGGGAACTTGAAGAACCCGCCGAGGTCGGAGACCGACTCGGCCACCGGGACGCTCACCAAGTGCGTTGAGCCGATCCGCCAGGTGTCGAGGCTGTCCAGAAGGAACTTCAGTCCGATGCCCAGCGCCACCACCAGCAGGGGGGCCGGGATGGGCGACTTCTTCAGCGCCTTGACCCGGTCCCAGACGACGAGGAACGCGACGGACACCAACCCGACCAGGATCGCCCCCTCCACCGCCGACCCGTCGAACAAGCCGCGGACGGCTTCCACGATCTCGGTCAGAGTGTTCTTCTGGTCCGGCTGCTCGAAGCTCATGTCCCCTTCCGGGTCGTCGTCGCGGCCCAACAGGTGCGGAATCTGCTTCAGGATGAGGATCAGCCCGATGGCCGCCAGCAGGCCCTTGATGACCCCGCCGGGGCAGTACTGCGCGATGAAGCCGAGGCGGAGCAGGCCGAACCCGAGTTGGAAGCCGCCGGCCAGCAGCAGCGCGGCCAGGAAGCCGGGGAAACCGAGGGTGGCGATCTGCACGGCCACCACCGCCGTCAGGCCGGCCGCCGGGCCGCTGACGCTGGTGTGCGAGCCGCTGAGCAGGCCGACGACGAGGCCACCGACGACGCCGGCGATCAGCCCGGCGATGGGGTCCGCGTTCGACGCCACCGCGATGCCCATGCACAGCGGCAGGGCGACGAGGAAGACGACGACGCCGGCGGTGATGTCTTTGGGGAGGGTGGCGAGAGACCAAACGTTCGGACGCGGCATCACGAAACCTCAACGGTGGGGGCGTTGGGCGAAAAGGGTGAGTGTTATGGTAGTCGGGGCGTCAGTCGTCATCACGGTCGTCTTCGGCGTCCGGTTCCAGGTGATACTTGCGGATCAGCTTGCGGACGGTGGCGCGGGCCAGCCCCAGCCACCGGCCGGCCACCAGCCGGTTGCCGGACAACTGCTCCAGCACGTCGGCCAGCAGCGGCGGTTCGATCTCGGCCAGCAGTTTCGGGTACAAGTCGGCCGGTTCGGTGCCGACGGCGAGTCGCACTTGGTCCCGCGCCCACTCGCGGACGGCCGCCCGCAGCTTCTCCGCGACCGTCGCCCCGCCGCTCACCGCGCTCGGCTCCGGCAAATGCTCCGGGCGGATCGGCCCGCCCCGCGCGACGATGGCCGCGTACTCCATCGCGTTCTTCAACTCGCGGATGTTGCCCGGCCACGCCCGCGCCCGGAGCGCCGTGATGGTCGCCGACGGCAGCGGGCCGGCTGAACTCGGGGCGAACGTCCGCAGGAAGTGTTCGGCCAGTCGGGGGATGTCGTCGGTGCGGTCGCGGAGTGGCGGCAGGTGGATCGGGTACACGTTCAGGCGGAAGAACAGGTCGTGTCGGAACCGCCCGGCCGTCACCGCCTCGGCGAGGTTGGCGTTGGTCGCCGAGACGATCCGCACGTTCACCTTCTGCGGCTCGGTGCCGCCGACCGGCAGCACCTCTTGCCGCTCCAGCACGCGGAGCAACTTCGCCTGCACGGCCAGCGGGATGTCGGCCAACTCGTCGAGGAACACGGTGCCGCCGTCGGCCAGCGCGATCAGCCCGACGCGGGTGCGGTCGGCCCCGGTGTACGCCCCCTTCACGTGGCCGAACAGTTCGCTCTCGACGAGGTTCGGGTTCAGCGCCGCGACGTGAACGGGCAGGAAGACTTTCGCCTTGCGGTCGCTGTGGGCGTGGACCGCGCGGGCGACCAGTTCTTTCCCGGTGCCGCTCTCGCCGGTAATCAGCACGCACGCCGTCGTCGGGGCCACCAGCGCGATCCGCTTGAACACCGTCTGTATGGCCGCGCCGCCGCCGACCAACTCGTCCTCGCCGCCGTCGGCCGCGACCGGAGTCGCCGCCGGGTTCCGGCTCAGCGCCCGCTTCACCGCGTCGATGGCCTGGTCCAGGTCGAACGGCTTGGCCAGGTAGTCGAACGCGCCGCCGGCGACGGCCTGCACTGCCGTACTCAGGTTGCCGTGCGCGGTGATGACGATGACGCCGGCGTTCGGCGCGCGTGCCCGCAACTCGCCCAGCGCCGTGAGGCCGTCCATGCCGGGCAGGCGGATGTCGAGGAACACGGCGTCCGGCGGGTTCGCGGCGGCGGCGGCGAGGCCGTCCTCGGCCGTCGCGCACACCTCCGCCCGATACCCCTGGCGCTCGCACGCCTTCCGCAGCGCCCACGCGATGGACTCTTCGTCGTCGATGATGAGGACGGTGGCGGCCATGCGGGGATTGTACGGGAACGGCGGCGGGGGCGGGCGACGGACCCGCCGGCGGTTCGTACCTTGTCCGTTGGAGCGGCGCGGAGCGCCGCCGATCACTCTCACCGGTACGCACGGGTTCCCGATGTCCGACCTCAAGCCGACGCAGATCTTCTACCACCCCGGCAACGTCACCCGCGACGAGCGGACGGCGCTGCTCAAACAGACCGGGGCCACCCTCTGGTTCACCGGCCTGTCCGGGTCCGGCAAGTCCACGCTGGCGGTGGCCGTCGAACAGGTGCTCATCCAGCGGGGGCAGGCGGCCTACGTTCTGGACGGCGACAACGTCCGCTTCGGGCTGAACGCCGGGCCGAAGATCCTGACCGACACGCGGGGGTACCCGGAGGCGCAGGCCAAGCGGTTCGGGCTGGGGTTCAGCGCCGAGGACCGCGAGGAGAACATCCGCCGCATCGGCGAGGTGGCGAAGCTGTTCGCCGACGCCGGGCTGTTCGCGCTGACCAGCTTCATCAGCCCGTACAAGAAAGACCGGGACGCCGCCCGCAAGATCCACGAGCACGACAAGGTCGGGCCGATGCCGTTCGTTGAGGTGTACTGTAACACCCCCATCGAGACGTGCGAAGAGCGCGACCCGAAGGGGCTGTACAAGCAGGCCCGCGCGGCGGTGGCGGCCGGCAAGGGGATGGGGTTCACCGGGGTGGACGACCCCTACGAGGCCCCGACGAACCCGGAACTGACGTTCGATGCCAGCACGCAGTCGGTCGAGGAAGGGGTCGCGGCGGTCATCAACTACCTCGCCGCGAAGGGCATCATCCGGGCCTCGTGAGTCAGCGGTACCGGGGGCCGAACAGGCCCCCGCCGGCCGGCCCCGACTGCACGTACCCCCGCAGGATTCGGGCACCGACGAGCGCCCGTGGGGAGAGGATGTTCAGGCCGGAGGTGATGCCGTCCTGGGTGCTCGGCGGCCAGTCCCGTAACAGCGTGATGATCGGGGCCCCGCGCGGGGACGCGAACCCGATCAGCGGGGCCAGGTTCGCCGGCATATTGCCGAACCCGCCGCTGGTGACGAAGGTCGTGAAGAAAGACACCCGCGGCGCGATCAGCCCGAGCGGCGAGGCGGTCGGCAAGCCGGGCCGCGGGGGCAGGCCGGTGACGAGTGGCTGATTCAGTCGGTTTAGCAGGTGAAAGCCGGGCGGCACGACGGTCGGCGCGACGGCCTGCGGGAAGGGGGTCGCCACCCCCGTGGAGTAGATGACGACAGGGGAACAGCACTGGGCCGAGGCGACGGCCCCGCCAACCAGCGTGACAATGGTTCCCAGAACGCAACGGATCATGATTCGACCTCCAGAAACGGGCCGCCGGCGTTGAGTGAAGTCCGCCGGCTGATTAGGTATGGTGGGCATTCTAGGTAGAAGCGGCTGTGAGGATCAAACCCGCTCGACAAAGGAGTTTCACATGGCCAAGGCCCACACCCCGGCGTTCCTGGCGCTCGTCACCGACGCCAAGAGCCGCGTCACCGAATGCACCGTCG
>JBBRUO010000312.1:0-7235 GCA_038247725.1 Gemmatales bacterium | reverse complement strand
CGTGACTTGGGTGATGGCCTCCCCGCCCAGCCGCATCGACACCGGCGTCCGCACGTCGTCGGCCGGCTCCTTGCGGATCATCACGTCCAGGTCGATGGCGTAGCTGATGAGCCGCGAGTCGCCCGGCTTCAGGTCCGTCACGCGGGCTTGCCCGGCGGCGGTGTCGCCTTCGTACACCGTCACCGGCCCCTGCGCGACGAACAGTTTGGACGTATTCGTGATTCGCAGCCCCTTGAGCGGGTAGTTGCCGAGGATTTCCGGGTTGAACACCGACAGCCGCTTGGCCTCGATGGTCTCGTCCAAAATCGGCAGCAGGGCGGACTTGAACCGGGGCAGGTTGACCGGCTCCTTCACCGCGTACTCGAACGATTCGCCCAGGTTCTTCAGTTCCGACGGCGGCGGCAAGTAGTTGGTCGGCGGGCGGGGGGTGCCCGGTTCCGTCGGGGCCACGAGGCGGTTGGTGCGGGTGTCGTAATCGAGACGCCCGCCGAGCAGACTGCGGACCGACGGGCGGGTGATGCCGCCGTACCCGCCGAACGACATATGCGGGGCAAACCCGCCGCCGCGCATCGGCGTACCGCCGAAGCCGCCGATGCCGCCCTGGATCCCGAGTTGTCCGCCGAACTGCCCGCCGCCGAAACCGCCCTGGAACCCGCCGCCACCAAAGCCGACGTTGCCGCCGAGTTGGGCCTGGGCCGCGCCCTGACTCGGTCAAAAGCGCCACTTGCTCCACCGCCCCGGTCGGCGGGGGGATCACCGTCGGCCGGGAGACGCTGCCGTCGATGCCGGGAGTCCCTGGAATGACAGTCGGGGCCGGCTTCTCCACGCTGACGATGTTGCCGACGGTGACGGTGCCGCTTTGGTCAGTGATTTCCACCTTCTCGCCGCGCACCTGATGCAGCAGGTTGCCGACCGACGGGTTCTCGGTCAGGTCGATGCTGAAGGCTTTCAAGGTGATGTCGGCGGGCGCGCGGTTGTCGTAGGTGATGGCGCGGGCGGAGCCGGTCGGGTCGTTGGCGACCAGCGTGAGGATCAGGTCGTTCACGTCCTGCTCGTTCCCCTTCAGATCGACGCGGGTGGTGTCGGTGACGGTGCCTTCGCGGTGGAAGTAGCCGATGCCGGCGTTAAACAGCACCACGCGGGTGAGCGGCAGTTTCACGACGGGCGTGGCTTCGGCCGGCTTCGCGTCGCCGGGTTGGGGAAGATCGGCGAGGCGAACAGGGCGAACGTCAGTCCGCCGAGGAGCAGGCCGGCGCGGGAGCGCATGGGAGGCGGTTCCGGGGAGGGTTATTGTGACGGCGACCGTGGGGACTCGCCGAAGTTCGTCACCCCACCAACGCCTCCGCTCGTCCGGCGTTGGCGCGACGGCGGAGTTCGTTGGTAGGATAGCTACCCCCCCGCGGAGTCTTCCCGATGGCCCTGTTGCAACGCCTCTCCGACCTCCAAGCCGAGCGCGGCTTCCTCAACGAAGCGACCCTCCGCGAGTTCGCGAAAAGCGCAAACGTGCCGCTGCACCGCGTCCAGCAGTTGGTGTCGTTTTACCCGCACTTCCGCACCGCCCCGCCGCCGCGGGTGGAGCTGTTGGTGTGCCGGGACGTGTCGTGCCTGTTGAACGGGGCAAGCGAGTGTGCGAAGCAGCTTCTGCCGCTGACCGGGGGCGACGTCGAGGTGAAGGAGGTGTCGTGCATCGGCCGGTGCGACCGCGCCCCGGCGGGGGTGCTGAACGGCAACCCGATCCCGCTGACGGACGTGACCGCGGTGATCGTGTGGGTGGCCGAACCGGACGCGATGCCGCACTTCGACGCCGGGCCGATCCGCACCTGGCGGCACGACCCGTACCCGACCCCGGACGACCGGTACGGCACCATCCGCGCCCTGCGCGCCGAACCCGACGCCGGCTCGCGGGTGATTCAGGCGGTGAAGGACTCCGGCTTGCGCGGCATGGGCGGGGCCGGGTTCCCGACCGCCACCAAGTGGGAGTTCGTGCGGAACCAGCCGGCCACGCCGAAGTACGTCATCTGCAACGCCGACGAGAGCGAGCCGGGCACCTTCAAGGATGGGGCCGTGTTGCGCGACATGCCGCACTTGGTGTTGGAAGGTATGATGATCGCCGGGTTGAGCGTCGGCGCGACCACCGGCATCGTGTATTTAAGACATGAATACCACGTCGAAGAGTTGCGATTGCGCGAGGCGTTGACATTCGCACACGAACAGGGCTTGCTCGGCCCGCGAGCCGGGTTCGACATCGACCTCTTCATCTCGCCCGGCGGGTACATCCTCGGCGAGGAAACGGCCCTGCTGGAAGCCCTCGAAGACAGGCGCGGCGAACCCCGCAACAAGCCGCCGTTCCCCGGTAGCCACGGGTTGCACGGCAAGCCGACCGTCATCAACAACGTCGAGACGTTCGCCAACATTCCCGGCATCGTCCGCAACGGCGCGGACTGGTGGAAGGGACTGGGCACCGCCGGGTTCGCCGGGCCGAAGATGATTTCCGTGTCCGGCCACGTCGAGAAACCCGGCGTGTACGAGGTGCCGTTGGGCACGACCGTCGGTGCCTTGCTGGAGTTGGCCGGCGGGGTGAGCGGCGGGCGGAAGCTGCTGGCGGTGATGCCCGGCGGGGCGTCGTCGAACTTCCTCGGGCCGGAGGCTCTGGCGGTGCCGCTGGACTTCACCGCCCTGCAAAATGCCGGGTCGATGCTCGGCTCCGGGGCGGTGGTGTTCCTCGCCGAGGGGACCGACCTGCTGGCGGTGGCGGCGAACGTCACGCGGTTCTTCCGCAACGAGTCGTGCGGCAAGTGCGTGCCGTGCCGGGTGGGGTCCGAGAAGGCGGTGGACATTCTCGACGGGGTTCGCGGCGGCACCCGCGACCGGTCGGAGCTGGACCGGCTACCCGACCTCGGCGAGGCGATGGCGCTCACGTCCATCTGCGGCCTCGGCCAGGTGGCCGTCGCCCCGGCGCTGTCGGTGCTGAAGCGGTGGCCGGACGCCGGCGAATCGACCCGCTGACCGTCACAGGATGTACTTGCTCAGGTCGTCCTTCTGGGTGATGGCCCCGATCTTCTCGCGGACGGTCGGCCCGTCGATGATCACCTTGGTGCCGGCCAGGTCCGGGCCGGCGAAGCTGATGTCCTCCACCACCCGCTCCAGGATGGTGTGCAACCGCCGCGCCCCGATGTTCTGGATGGAGCGGTTCAGGTCGAACGCCACGTCGGCCAGCGCCTCGATGCCGTCCGGGGTGAAGTCCAACTCCACGCCTTCGGTCTTGAGGAGTTCGCTATACTGCTTGGTCAGCGCGTGCTTCGGCTCGGTGAGGATGCGGAGGAAGTCGGCCCGCGTCAGGTCGGTCAGTTCGACGCGGATCGGGAACCGCCCCTGCAACTCCGGCATCAAGTCGCTCGGCTTCGCCGTGTGGAACGCCCCGGCCGCGATGAACAGCACGAAGTCGGTCTTCACCGGCCCGTGTTTGGTGTTCACGGTGGTGCCTTCGACGACCGGCAGCAAGTCCCGCTGCACCCCCTGGCGGGACACGTCCGCCCCGCTGCTGCGGCCGTCGGACCCGCACACCTTGTCGAGTTCGTCGAGGAAGATGATGCCCTGGTTCTCGGCCAAATCGATGGCCTGCTCGGCGAGCGCGGCGCGGTCGATGAGCGCCTCGGTCTCCTGCTCCAACAGGATCTTCCGCGCCTCGTTGATGGGCACCTGACGGGGGGCGGCGTTCTTCGGGGTGAATTTTTCCAGCACGTTCTGCAAGTCCACGTCCATGTTCTCCATGCCCATCATGGGGAAGATCTGGAACGGCGACGACTTCTGCTCGACGGTCAGCTCGACCGTCCGCTCCTCGAGTTCGCCGGCGAGGAGCTTGTCGCGGAACTTCTCGCGGGTGCGGGCGCGCTTCTCCTGCTCCTCCTTCTCGGCGTCCGGCTCCCAGGTCGGCGTCTTCACCGGCGGCACCAGCAAATCCAACAGCCGTTCCGTCACCCGCTCGGCGGCCTTCTCCTTGACCTCGTCCCGCTGCTTGACGCGCACGATGCCGATGGCCGCCTCCACGAGGTCGCGGACCATGCTTTCCACGTCCCGCCCGACGTACCCGACTTCGGTGAACTTGGTCGCCTCGACCTTCACGAACGGCGCGCCGACGAGTTGCGCGAGGCGGCGGGCGATCTCGGTTTTGCCCACCCCGGTGGGGCCGATCAGGATGATGTTCTTCGGGGTGATGTCTTTCCGCAGGTCGGCCGGCAGTTGCTGTCGCCGCCAGCGGTTGCGGATGGCGACGGCGACGGCCTTCTTGGCGGCCGTCTGGCCGACGATGTGCCGATCCAGTTCGGCGACGATCTGCTTGGGGGTCATCGAATCGGCCACGGGGGATGTTTCCGATGAAGGGGTTCAGTTGGAATCGGGCAATCGGCAACGCACGAATCGGGCGATCACTCGTTGCCCTCTGGCGACGGCGGACTCGCCTGCCGATCCGCGATCAATCGTCCGCCCAGGAAGACGCCCGCGAGTGCAACTACCATACTGCATCCGAGCCAAATGGCGGCGGACTCCATGCGCAGTGAAAGCGCGAGTCCGCAGAGGGTGAAGCCGCCGAAGGTGACACCGACCGCGAACCATTGGCCCCGGCTTTGGAGATTCCGCCCTCGCGCCTTGTCCTCAATCGCGGCTTGGCGAGCCGTTCCTGAACACGAAGGTTATGCTCGACGATTTTGGCGGCCAGTTCGGGGTTCACCTCGTGGTACGCGCGAAGGTACTCGGGAGGGACGAGAACGGTTTGCCGGATGTCGATCTGGAGCAACTGGAAGCTGATGGACGAAGCGGACAGCGAACCGACTTCCGGCGACTCCGGCTGATCGGGCGTCGGGGCGGCGATTTCGCTCATCGAACGCCCTCGGCCGCCGCCGGCACGTCCGCGCCAAGATCATGCGACTTGTGACCGAACACCATCAACTGCGTCAACGTCCGAGGGAGACGGCCTTCGGCCTCGATCAAACGGGCCGTCCCTTCCGCGACTTGAATCATCGCCGTTCGCGCTTCGCCCACGGCGGCACCGGCTGGGCGCATAAGGGTAACGACGCACTTGCGACCTTTGTCATATGCCTTCATCCGGGCGGCGCGCTCGGCCGCCAACTGCTGTCGCGTGACGGGCGGAGGGCCGGCGGCCGGATCGCGAACGAGAATGGACCCGGTTCCTTTCAGGAAACTTCGCCACTTCGACGGTTTTTTCTTCGCCGCGCTGCTCATTGGTGTTTCCTCCCGATATCGGGCATTCTACCCCACGTCCACCGTCTCAGCACCGGGGCGGCGGGTCCGCCCCCGGCGACCGGTCAATTGTAGCCGCCCCAGCCCGGACTGCTACCGCCGGGCGAGTCACTTCGAATCGGACGGGTGGGCGTCGCGGTTGGACGGTTGGAGGTTCCGCCGGCCTGGCGGCCGGCGGCGACGGGCATTGTCCGTCGCACCGCGTCGGGGGGAACTTGCAACCACACCCCTCCTCGTCGGCCGTCAGGCCGGCTCGGGGTGACCCGCCCCATCTCGCCACCACAAATGACACTCACCTGAAACGGACAGCGGAGCCGCGAGGAATCGCCGAACCACAAATGACACTCACCTGAAACGGACAGCGGAGCCGCCAGGAATCGCCGACAACCGCTGTGCACCCTTCCCTCACTTCGCGTTGCGGTGGAATGACCGCTTTCCCCTTGCACTGTCTCGCCACGACTTCGATGCTGCGGTTGGTGTCGATGCACAAGGTCGCCGGCAATCTCCAGCCCGCTGCGGAGCTTCCAGCCGGCCGTCCGCTGCTGACCCGCCTGCTCGTCCCCGACTTCAACCCGTTCCCGCCCGCAACTCGCCCATGAACCGGTTCAGGGCGTGCGGGTCCACCGGCTTGACCAGGTGGTGGTCGAACCCGGCCGCCGCCGTCTTGCGGCGGTCCTCATCCTGCCCCCATCCGGTCAGGGCCACCAGCACCATGCCCTTGCCCCACGGCTGCGCGCGGATGCGCCGGCACGCCTCGTGGCCGTTCAACTTCGGCATCCCGATGTCCATGAAGACCACCTCGGGCCGGAACGCTTCCGCCACCGCGATCCCGGCCTCGCCGTCGTTGGCGGTGCGGACCTCGTTCCCCAACAACTCCAACAGTTGGCCCATCGAGTCTGCCGCGTCCACATTGTCGTCCACCACGAGGATGCGACGCAGCCCGGACGACACGACTTCATCGGCCGGCCCGCTCGTGGCATCCGCCCCGCCCTCCGCCGGCGCGGCGAGCGGCAAGCGGACGACGAACTCGCTCCCCTGGCGCTCGCCCTCGCTGCGGGCCTCGATGGTGCCGCCGTGCATCTCGACTAACCCCTTGACCAGCGACAGCCCGATCCCCAACCCGCCGGTCGTCTTCTCCAGCGTCCGGTCCACCTGGGTGAAGATGACGAACACCTTGTCGAGCATGGCCGGCGGGATGCCGATGCCGTCGTCCGTGACCGTCACGGCCACCGCTTCGTCGTCCCGCCGCACGGTCAGGCGGATGTGCCCGCCTCGGTGCGTGTACTTGGCACTGTTGGTCAACAGGTTGGACACCACCTGGGCCAGCCGGGTCGCGTCCCCGTCCACGACGATCGGCTCGTCCGGCAGCGTCACGACGAGTTCGTGCCCGGCCTGTTCGATCAGCGGGCGGCTGGTTTCCACGGCGACGTCGATGACGCCTCGCACTTCGAGTCGCTCTCTGCGGAGTTCGATCTTGCCCCGGCTGATGCGGCTCACGTCGAGCAGGTCGTCCACCAGCCGAACCATCTGCGTCACCTGCCTCTCCATCATGGTCCGGGCCTGTTCGACCGTGCCGTTCGCCCCGGCCAGTTTGATGAGTTGCAGCCCGGTGCGGATCGGGGCCAGCGGGTTGCGCAGTTCGTGGGCCAAGGTCGCCAGGAACTCGTCCTTGCGGCGGTCGGTCTCGGACAAGTCGGCGGCCAACTGTCGCAACTGAATCTCCGCTGTCTTCCGATCTGTCACATCCAGGTTCGTGCCCACCACCCACTCGGTTTCGCCCTGCGCGTTCGCCCGCACGGTTTCGACACTTTCGATGTGGCGCACTGCGCCGTCGTCGCGTCGGTGGATGCGGAATTCGCGGCGGCTTTTTCCGCCGTGGCGCACGGTTTCCTGCAGGATGCGTTCCTGTTCGGGCAAATCCTCCGGCAGCACGGCGCCGCTCCAGTCGCTGTAGTGCACAAAACCATCCGCCGTCGGCG
>JBBRUO010000311.1:0-7241 GCA_038247725.1 Gemmatales bacterium | reverse complement strand
TTCATCTCGGCCGTCCTGCACAAGGCGTTCTGCGCGGTGGACGAGGCCGGGACCGAGGCGGCCGCCGCCACGGCGGTGGTGGTCGGCCGGACGAGCGCGATCGAGCCCCGCAAGCCGAAGGTGTTCCAGGCCGACCGCCCGTTCCTGTTCGTCATCCGCCACAAACCGACGAACACCGTCCTCTTCGCCGGCAAGGTGGAGACGGTGTGACGACCCGTTTGAGTCGGTCCGGTTCGCCGAACCGGACTCGCTCAGGTGGCTCAGTCCGTGTCGGCGAGACGGACCGACTCAAACCCCATCCGAGGTTCCTCCCATGCGTGCCCTGTCCGCCCTCACCGTGGCCGCACTCGTCGCGTGCCCAACCTTCGCCGAGGAGAAGTCGAAGGGGTGCTACGGCACCGCCATCGCCTTCTTCGACTCGCCGAAGGAAGCCGCCGCGTCCGCCAAGAAGAACGAGCAACTGGTCCTCGTGCTGCACGTCAGCGGGTACTTCGAAAACCCGGCCCTGACCTGAAACAACGCCGAAGCGCTCCGTGTGGGCGCACTGAACGTGCCGAAGGTCGGGAACTACGTCAACACGCACTTCGCCGCCGCGTTCCAGAAGGTGGCGACGTTCCGCGTCGTCGGTGCCCAGAAGCAGGGCGGGAACGTGGCGTCGTACTTCTGCGCCCCGGACGGCCGGGTGCTGCACGCCATCGCCGGGCCGGTGGACGCCGACACCTACCTGAAGGAAGCGACGTGGGTGGTGGAAACCACGAAGGCCGCGATGGCGGCGAGCGACGGCGACGGCGGCAAGTTCAAGGCGTTCTTCCGCAAGGCCCACGCCCAGAAGTTGCGGGACGAGACCGGGCTGACCGTCGAGGCCATCACCTGGGACCCGCCGGACGTCGGCGAGAAGGATCAACTGACGTACTCCGACCCGTCCGGTCGGCCGCTGGCCCCGAAGCTGCCGCCGCCGCCCATCGACGGGCCGGACGTGCGGCTCAGCGCCGACGAGTTCAACGCCCGCCAGCAGAAGGCCAACGCCGCCCCCGGCGCGCGAGAGATGTCGTGCGGCCTAGGCGGTCGGGGCCGCAAGGTGGTCGTCAACAACCAAGCCGTCATGCACCAAATCCTGGCCGCGCACAGCCTGACGAAGATCGAGAAGGTGTACGGCACGGTGTTCGAGAACGTCCTCGGTGAGAAGATTTCGACGAAGCCGGTGGACGTGGTGCGGCCGTTCAGTTGGGTGGACCGCGACGGCCACCGACTGGCGAAGTGACAGACCTATCCCGCACAACCGACAGCCCCCGCTCCCCCGGACGAAAGCGTCCGGGGGTTCGTCGTTGTTCCGACTCGCGGCGGCACGGCACTCGCTCTAAAAATGACGGTCCCCCTCCCGAGACTTCGCCATGACGCCGGCTCGCTTGCTCGCCCTGCTTCTACTCCCGGTGGCATTCCCCGCCGTCGCCACGGCGCAACCGGCGGACGGCTACTACATCACCGTCTTCGGGTCCGGCTCGAACCCGCTCCGGGTGAAGCGGACGCACACCTTCGCCACGTTCTCGCACGTCCAACAAACCCCGGTGGGATTGGTCGTGGAGAACAACACCATCAGTTGGATGCCGGCCAATTTCAACATCCGTGCGCTCGCCTTCCGGCCCGAACGCGGGGTGAACCTGACCCAGGAGCAGACGTTCGCTTGGACCGAGTCGGTCGGCATCCGCACGTCGGTATGGGGGCCGTTCCGGATTCCCCCGGAGCGGTACGACGCCCTGATGGCCCGCAAGGCGGACCTGGAAAGCGGGCGGTTTTCCTACCGGGCGCTCGGCGGGTTCACCAAGAGCGCCCCGGTGAGCAACTGCGGCCAGTCGTTCGCCCGCGCCGGGGTCGTCGGCCAGAAGTTCCTCCAGCCGACCCCGTTGCCCGGCGAGCAGGGCACCAGCCTGCTGGTGGAGCGGGGCGTCCACACCGCCCCGCACCCGGTGGTCGAGCGGCCCGGACTGCTGCCAGTCTTCCTGAACGGCGGCCACCCGGTCACGCAGCGGGAGCCGGGGGAGCGGATCACCCGGTTCCGCCGGTAATCGCGCTACTTGGCGAACTCCCACTCGGCGTCCTTGGCGACCGCGAACAGGTGGATGTGCCCGCGCAGGTCCTTGGTCAGCCCACGCTTGTAGGTGAACGTCGCCGCCTTGTCCCCGGCGGCGGTCAGCGTGTCGCCGCCCGACCCGGACCAACGGAACAGCAGCAAGTACTCCTTCGAGAAGTCCACCTGCTTGCCGATCTTCTCCGGCACGTCCTTGCCCGGCAGCGCCTTCGCCAGTTCCTCGGCGGAGGTGATCTTCGTCGGCTTCGTCACCATCCCGCGCTCGCGGAAGTTGGTCTCGTAGTCCTTCAAGGACACTTCGCGGACGACCGCCTTCTTCTCGTCGGCGACGGCCACCGTCGTCGCCAGCCCGCACACCGCCAGCACCAGAATCGCTCGCATGGGAACCTCCGGGAAACGGGGCGCGGGACGGAACGTGCCGCGCCGGGGGAATTGTATCCGCCTCGCCCTCACCCCTGGACCAGCGACTGCGATTCGTACAGGCGGCGGTAGGTGCCGCAGGTGGCGATCAGTTCGGCGTGGGTGCCGACGGCGACGACGCGGCCGAGGTCCATCACCACGATCCGCGACGCCAACTCCAGCGTACTCAGGCGGTGCGTGATGAGGAACGTCGTCCGCCCCTTCACGAACTCCTTGAGCGCCTCCTGGATCTTCCCCTCGCTCTCGCCGTCGATCTGGCTGGTGAACTCGTCGAGGATCAGGATGCGGGGGTCGCGGAGGATGGCGCGGGCCAGCGCCAGCCGCTGCTTCTGCCCGCCGCTCAGCTTGCTCGCCGCCATGTCGCCGGTGCGGTGCCGGTACCCGTCGGCCAGCCCGACGATGAACTCGTGGGCGTGCGCCGCCTTCGCCGCCGCTTCCACCTCGTCCGCCGTCGCGCCGGGTTTGCCGAAGGCGATGTTGTTGAACACGGTGTCGTCGAACAGCACCGTGTCCTGGGTGACCAGCCCGATCTGCCGGCGGAGGCTCCGCAGGTTCGCCGTCCGCAGCTCGACTCCGTCGATCAAGATGGTGCCGTGGTCGGGGTCGTAGAAGCGGGGCAGCAGCCCCAGCAGGGTCGATTTCCCGCACCCGTTCGGCCCGACCAGCGCCACCGTCTCGCCGGCCGTCACCTCCAGGTTCACGTCGTTGAGTACGCTCTGCCCGGCGTGGTACGAGAAGCAGACGTTCCGGAACGACACCGACGTGGCGTGCGGCGGCACCCGCGGCCCGTCGGCGTTCGCCGCGATCGTCGGCGGGCGGTCGTACAGGGCGAAGATGCGGTCCGCCGCCACCATGCCGGACTGCAACTTCGTGTACACGCTGCTCAGTTTCCGCACCGGGTCGGCGATGGTGGCCAGGAACATGTACAGCGTCAGCAGCGCCTCGAATCCCATCGGCTCGTCCAGCATCCTCACGCCGAAGATGTGCGTCTTCTTCTCCAACACCAGGTACGCCCCCGCCGCCAGCGCGAACCCGACGGACAGGATGCCCAGGGTCTCCAGCAGCGGGCCGACGGCGGCGTCGATGCGGATCACCCGCACCGCCCGGCGGAAGTAGTCCTCGTTCGCCGCGCGGAACCGCCGCCGCTCCAGGCTCTCGCGGTTGAACGACTTGATCAGCCGCAGCCCGTCCAGCGCCTCGCGGAGAATGCGGTACAGGTCGGACATCCGCTCCAGCACCCGCCGCGCCGCCTTCTTCATCGACCGGCTCACCTTGTTCAGCGCCACCACCGCCACCAGCACGACGACCAGGAACATGAGCGTCAGTTGCCAACTGATGACGCACGCGCCGATGACGCAGCCGAGCATCTTCAGCGGCTCCAGCATGACCCGCCCGTACAGCATCTTCATGCCGGCCCCGAGCTGCTCCATGTCGTTGGTGGCGCGGGCCATCATCTCCATGCTGCCGGCCTCGCCGAGCTGCTTCACGTCCTGGTGGACGGTCGCGCGGAAGAAGCGGTTGCGGAAGTCGAACATGGTCCGCTGCACCACCACCCCGACGTAGGACTCCTGGACGTACTCGAAGAACCCCTTGATCGCCATGCCGGCGACCAGGGCGACGAGGATCCAGGCGAACGTCTCGAACCGGCCGGTCGGCAGGTGCCGGATGACGGCCGCCTTCAGCCACTGGTATTGCGTCACCTTCCGGCTGGAGTCCCGCAGCTCGCCTTCCAGGCGGGCCAGCTCGGCGAAGTTGGCCCGCTCCTGGTTCTCCCGGTCCGGCGGGTCGGCGGCCTCGTTCAGCGCGCGGAGGTGCAGCCGCAGGTAGTCGATGCGGGCGATCGTCACCGGGTCGTTGGCCTTCCGCTGGTAGTCGGCGATCTGCTCCTCCACCCACTGGTGCAGGTTGCGGTCGTCGGTGCTGAGGATCTTCAACACCGGGTAGACGGCCGACAGGTTGAGACTCCAGAAGACGGCGACGGCCACGGCGGCCAGGGCGGATATGATGAGCCGCGTGCGGTACGCCCAGGAGAAGCGGAGAACCCGAATGAAGTTGCGCATGGGCGATGGCGGTCCCCGTGTCTGACACCCGACCGCCGGGGTTATAGCCCCCCCGTCCCCCCTGAGCAAGCCGGCTTTCCCACCCTCACAGCCCATCCCCCGCCCGAATGGACACCGCGCTGCTGCTGAACTGGCTCGGTCTGCCGCCCGGCCCCTGGCCGCCGGAGGATCGCGCGCTGCTCGGGTTGCCGCCAGCCCCGGCGGTGGTGTCCCCGACCGACGCCGAACAGCAGGCCCTGGCACGGATGGAGAAACTGCGACCGCACCAACTGAAGCACCCGGAGTTGGTCACGGAGGGCATGAATCGGCTCGCGCAGGCCCTCATCGGGATGATGGCGACCGCCCCCGCCGTCGAACCAACCGCGCCACCGACGCCGACGAACATCCGCCGCCCGTCCAAAGCCAAATCCAAGCCGAAGCGGGAGGCACTGTCGCCGCCAGAAGTCGATTTCGCCCCTCTCGCGCTGCCGCCGCCACCGCCTCCCCTCGCTCCCGTGGTGTTTGACGCGGAAGTGATCCTCGACGCCGTCGCAGTGCCGCCCCCCGAGCCGCTGCCACTCCCGCCGCGCGAAGGGATTCCGCTGCCCCCGGTGTCGGTGGCCGAACCGCCGGCGGGGACGAACTACTTCCCGCGGGATCGCCGCAACGGCTACCGCGAGTTGGTCTTCCTCCGCCGCCTCCGGGCCGCGTGGGGGTTGCTCCGCCGCACGCTCGGCGACGCCCGCGAGCCGCTCACCTCGGCCGAAGCCGTCTTCGAGTTGCTCAGCGGTGCCCGCGACCTCGCCGCATTGCGGGCGCGGGACGAGTTCGCGCGGGTCGTCCGCGGGGACGCCGAGTCGGTGGCGGCGGTCGCCGGACACCCGTCCGTGCTCACGCTCCTCCGCGAACTGGTGCCGTCGCAGCGGTGGGGACTGGCGGTGTCGTGGGACGCCGGGCGGGTGGCCATCGACCGCTGGGAGGCGTGGCTGCGGGAGCGAATGCGGGACACGAAGCCGGCGCGGCGGATGGGGTCGGGCGACGGCGACTGGGCCGCCTTCTTCCGCGCGAATCCGGAGTGGGTGCTGATCCTCCTGACCGTCGCCGCGGTCGCCATCGGGGTCGCGCGGGCCATCGGGCGGAACGCCGGTTAGGTGGCACGTCGCGGCCGGACCCTTGACACTACTTGTTGACGGGCTAGCATTTGAATCGCACGCCCCGCCGCCGCTTCGGGCGCAACCTCCGCAGGGGAATCGGCCCGTGACCAAGAAAGAAATCGTCAAGCTGATCTCCGACGAGCTGAAAGAGTCCCAGGTGCTGACGAAGAAAATCGTCCAGATGACGTTCGACCTGATCGTGAAAACGCTCGTCACCAACGGCCGGATCGAGCTGCGCAACTTCGGCGTGTTCGAGGTGAAGATGCGGAAGCCCCGCCGGGCGCGGAACCCGAAGACCAATCAGGAGGTCCAGGTGGCGGCGAAGAAGGTGGTGACGTTCCAGCCGGGCAAGATCATGGAAGAGGAGGTGCGGCACGCACTGAAGGTGGTGGAGCCGAAGCGGAAGTCCCGGAAGGCGGCCAAGCCCGCGCCCGCCAGCCCACCGCCCGTCGCGTCGCAACCGCCGACTGTGGCCGACCCGGAGTGAACCGCATCGCCGAGAGTGTTGACATCGAAAGGTCATTCGCCCGACCTTGGGTGGGTCGTAAAAGGAACAATGTCATGTGCTTCGTGATTTTCGCCCGAATCGAGAATTGTTCGCCACAAATCCTACGTTGAAAATACTTCGCGACGGAATACTCGTCGCGGCACGCTCTCGGTTCTGGTGAACACGTCCACGAACGTGAAGCCGACGACGAGTGTGGGAGTACAACCTGCACTTCGGCTGGAACTGGCGGTATCAAAGCCCAGTCACGCTGGTCAGCCTGGCGAAGTGACGCCCCGACTGCGGTCACGGCACGGCCTCGATGATGTCGATCTCGGGGACGTGCTTCTTCAATTCGGCCTCCATCCCGGTGACGACGGTCATCAGCGACGACGGGCAACTGGCACACACGCCGGCCAACCGGACGCTCGCGATGCCGTCTTCCACCGCCACGACCTCGATGCCGCTGCCGTCCAGTTCCATCGCCGGCGCGACGAACCGCTTCAGGGCGTCCTCGACGCGGGCGGCCAGCTCGGATTGCGGTGCGGTCATGAGCGTCCCTCCGTGATTTTACTTCCGCGACACGATGACCAGCCCGGCCAGGATGAACGTCATCCCGACGCCGACGCGGAGGCTGATTTTCTCGCCGAGGACCAGCCACGCCAGCAGTACGGCGACGACGAAACTGCCCTTGTCGATGAGCGCCACCGTGGACACTTCGCCCTGCTTCAGCGCCTTGTAATAGAAGACCCAGGACACCGCCGTCGTCGCCCCGGACAGGCCGAGCCAGTAGGAGTTGGCGCGGGTGAGGGTGTTCCAGTCGGCCCGCGGCACGGCCACCGCCGCGAACCCGAAGACGAACACCGCCACGAACACCGTCCGCACCGTCAGGCCGAGTTCGCCGGAGATGCCGGAGAGACCCTGCTTGGCGATCACCGAGGTGAACCCGGCGAACAGCATCGAGAGGATCGCGTACAGCACCCAACGTTCCATAAGGAATTCCGTGCGGTGTTTTCGGGAGGGCGAGGCTCCCGCCGAGCCGCCAATCACTCACGCGG
>JBBRUO010000310.1:0-7274 GCA_038247725.1 Gemmatales bacterium | reverse complement strand
GGGTGTCGGGTGACAGGACGGCGGCGATGTCGTCCCGGATCTGGCGCAACGCCGCGGCGAGTGTGGGAACCATATTCGGCACCTCGGAGGTGACGAAAAGGTAGTACGGTCCGGCACTTGCGGCTTAACTTCATGGCATTCCCCTCTCCATGCTCAACGTGATGATGCACCGGCTGACTGTCCGCCGTGGCAACTCAAGCCCAAGCTTGTTCGACGTGTATGAAGGCGAAATCGTTACCGAACTGTCGGCCGACGAATCTGCCATCACCGTCGCGGCTAACGATGAGGTGTACGAGGCTGCCGTCTTCCAGCTCTTCCACCACTACGACCGGCCGTACTTCTACGGCATCGACAGCGTCTGCGACGCGAGTTCGGAGAATGCCGAGCAGTTCCTCCACCTCTCGGCGGAACTCGTCGAGGCGGTCGCCACGCAACTCGCGCGGGACAAGCCACCGATGCTCACCCCGCTCACGCAGCACAAGTTGCTGCGTGAGTGCGGGTTGAAGATCATGGAGAAATGGGACTTCCCGCAGGACACCGCAGTTCGCCAGATGGTGGAGCGAATCGCGGACCAGTGCCTCAAGAAGTCGCTGGAACCGAACGGTGCGGTCATCGCGAATGCGTATGGCATCCCGCAGGCCGACTTCGAGAAACTCGCCAAGACCGCGCCAGACGTGGCCCGCGTACTCCAGTTCGCGGTGGCCTACAACGCAATCACTCTCGTGCCCCACTACACCTGCCAAGATGTCGTGTGGTGCCTGCTCGAACTCGGCGGGGTCGCGCTCCTCAAGTACGGGCTCACTCTCAAGCGCGGCGGCTTCATCAAAGGCACGGCCGCTCAACTCGGCAAGTTCGTGGCGGAGGGGCCGGGATGAACACACCGCCACGCTGGGAGCCATGTGTCAACCACCGGGGTGATGCCGCCGAGGCGTTCGTTCGGGAGTATTTCGCACTCAGCGACCGGAAGGTCGGACTAATTGGGGGGGCTGGTTTTGATCCCCGCTCGGCGATCATGCCCAATTTGCTCGCCAATGCAGCCCCAGACCGCGTCCGTGGGATGTTCCTGCGAGAGGAGCGTCCGTCACCGCACGCCCACCTCGTCACCTCGGCGGAAGGGAACATTGCCCGCCTCAAAACGCTCATTCCCGATTCCCAGATCGAGCCATTTGATGTCTTCGACAAGGACGATACCGCCCCGGTAGGAGGACAACGAGCGATCAAACTCCTCCGTAAGAAGTTCGACTTCGATGGGCTGACCGATCTGGTCATCGACTTCAGTGCCCTCTCCATCGGCGTCTGCTTCTCGCTCACCAAGTACTGTTACGAGTTGGCGATCAGCCCTGGGAAGAACTTAAACGTCCATGTGGTCGTCCTCGACCACCCGTCCACGGACGGCGCGTTCCAGGCCGCGCACTGCGGCCGGACGAGTTCTCCAGCGGGGTTCAAGGGAGAGTGGCAACTCGACAAGTGGGCGAAGGCGGCAAAGTTGTGGTTGCCTCAGCTCGGTCGCGGGAAGCGGTCGTTGCTGGAGGAGGTCCACAAGTTCATCGTGCCTCACGCCGTTTGTCCCATCCTTCCCTTCCCGGCGGTTCACCCGCGTTCCCCGGATCGGTTGATCGAGGACTACGGGGATTTGTTCCAGCCTTCCGCCTGGGACGTCGATTCGCGGGATCTGATCTACGCCCACGAGAAAAGTCCGGTCGATCTGTACCGGACGATCCTGCGGATCGACGACGCACGCCATCGCGTGTTCGCAGGGACAGGAGGATCCCAACTCATCCTCTCGCCCGTGGGCAGTAAGGCCCTCGCGCTCGGCATGCTGATGGCGGCTCTGGAGCGAGGTTTTGCGGTTGTGCTGATCGAGTCACTCGCGTACAACCCGACCCTCGCTGTTTTGGACACGGCAGCCGTGCCCCAGGGCGAGTTGGTCCATATCTGGATTCATGGAGAGGCATACCCAACTGCCCGAGCAGAGGGTTGAGCATGAGCAAGAGATCCCAACAACCGCCACCGCTCGCGATGGGTACCGGCCTGATCGCGTTGGACGTGGTCGTGACCGACGACCAGTTGGCCGAAGCGCAGCACCACACGGGCGGCACATGCGGCAATGTCCTGCTCGCCCTGCGCTACCTCGGGTTCGAGGTCGCCCCGGTCGCGCGGCTCCAGAACGATGCCGCGGCCAGGCTCATCCGTGCCGAATTTCGCGGACTCGGCGTGGACACGCGATTCGTCACCTTCGCAGATGACGGGAACACGCCGATCATCGTGCAGACCATTCTGTCGAACCCCGATGGCGCGCCGACCCATCGCTTCAGTTGGCGATGCCCGAGCTGCGGAGTCCGGTTCCCCGGCTATAAACCCACGCTGGCAACCGTGGCCGAGGCCGTCGCGGCCAAGATGCCCGCACCGCAAGTCTTCTTCTTCGATCGCGCGAATCGTGGAGCCCTCGTTCTGGCGGAGCGGGCGGCGGAACTTGGTGCCCTGGTGATGTTCGAGCCATCGAGTGTCGGCGACCACTCCCTCTTTCAAGAGGCGTGGGAGCTGGCTCACATCGTGAAGTACTCCCATGAGCGGCTTGCCGATCTGCCGGACACAATCGAATTTGGATCGAGCCTCCTGCTCCAAATCGAAACCCTCGGGGCGGATGGGCTCAGATACCGCGCCAAGTTCGGAAGGCGGGCGGCGACCCCCTGGCAGACCCTCCAATCGCTCAAGGCACCGGCCGTGATCGATACAGCAGGAGCCGGGGACTGGTGCGCGGCCGGAATCTTGTACCACCTCGGTCGTGAAGGTGCCGAGGGATTCCGGGCGCGAACACCCGCGAAACTGGTGGAGGGGTTACGATTCGGTCAGGCGCTCGCGGCCTGGAACTGCGGGTACGCCGGCGCTCGGGGCGGGATGAACCACGTCCCAGCGGAGGAATGCCGAAGGCAAGCCGAGCAAATCATTGGGGGCCGCCTCCAAAAAAGCTCTTCGCTTCCGAGACAGAAGCATGTGGCCCGCACGGAATCTTGGTGTCCGACTTGCAACGAAGACCAGACCGTGGGTAATGCGGACGCTCGCCCGAAGCGAACAAGTGCGTAGGCCTGGAGAGAAAATCATCGCTGATAAGCGGGTCGGAACAGGTACAGAATTCGGTACGGAATCGACGCCAAAAGGACGAATCCAGCGTAAACTGTGACAACTCGCGGCCTCCCACCGGACGCGCCGCCATTTCCGAAACAGCTATTCGCCAACGGCTTGCGTCGGGCACCCCGAAAACCGAGCGTTCCGCTACGGAATCGACACGCGTGGGCTTTGAAACTGTTTCCGCTCTCGGCCGTCGATAGGCGAACGGAGTTCGCGGGAGGGCTCCCCGACCCGTGTCTGTCGTCGGCCGTCCTGCACGTCCTTCAACCTTTCCGCTTCCGCCCGAGTCGCCGAAGTTCTGACCGACCTTTCGCCGTGAGTTGCCGCTTTTGCTGCTTGCTCCGGGGTTTATCCGGGAGCGTGAGAGCGATGTAGCCCAGGGTCTCCAAGTGAGCGAGGGCCTTCTTCAAGTTTCCGGACAGCGTGGCGTATCCCAGTTCGGTCACGAGCGTCGGCACCGATTTCGCGCCGTTCCGGAGGGCCCGCAAGACGCCCACCTCGGTCTCCGTCCACTCGACTTCATGGGCCTCGTCATGGGCCTCGTCATGGGCCTCGGCGGCCACGACGAAGGCCGGGTGGATGGGCAACTCGACGGCGAAGAACGTGCGACCCTCGTCGGTCACGA
Organism: Gemmatales bacterium; assembly: GCA_038247725.1. Lineage (GTDB taxonomy): Bacteria > Planctomycetota > Planctomycetia > Gemmatales > Gemmataceae > JALHQU01. The sequence goes on along the minus strand of JBBRUO010000310.1, from coordinate 3,520 downwards.
ATTGCGGCTCCGGCGACCCGTTCGCCCGCATCGCCTCCCGCATCTTCGGGATGCCGGTGAATCGCCCCTCACTCAACTCCAACTCCTTCAGGAACTCGCCGATCCGCCGGTTGCGATACCGCCGCGATAGGATCCGCTCGCCGCGGAGCGACTCCGGCCGGATCGACGGGTCCGGGCCGGGGTAGCTGAGCACCTCGATGGACCCCGGATTCACCCGCACCTCGATCGGCTCCCGCACGTCGTACCCGCGGTGGTACACCGCGTTCACCACCGCCTCCTCGACGGCCGCGTACGGGTAATTGAACACCCGCGCCGCCTCGGCGCGGCCCGCCGTCTTGGTCACCCGCTCGGCGATCACCTCGCTCCGCAGGTGCTGGAGCGCGGCGCGGAGTTGCACGTCCAGTGGCCCCCGGAACACCCGCTCGTCGAGACGGTCGCCGGCCGGCCCGTCGGGGAACCGCACCACCTCGATGCGGGCGGTCGGGAAGAACCGCTCCGGCTCGTCGTGGAAGAACAGCAGGCCGATGTTCCGCGGTTTCAGGTACTCATCGCTCCCATCGACGGTCGCCATCCGCCGGCACAGGTCGGCGAACGGCATCTTCGTCGCCCGCGCGTGCAACCCGCTGCCGGCCCGCTTCAGGTACGAGCGGATGAGCGGCAGTTGCAGGTCGTCCACGGAGGCGTGGTGGTTCACCCGATCGTCGAACGGGACGGTGGCGGTGAGTTCGATCAACTCGCGGAGGTCGGCGTCCTTGGCCACCACCGAGTTGGCGTACCGGCGGATGAAATACTGGTAGTCCTTCTCCTTGGCGGTCACGTCCTTGGGCACTTTGTACGGGCGAGACTGCCCGCCGGGGCACCACAGCACCGCCACCATCCGCCCCTCGACCTCCTCGAAGCCGAGGATGGGAAAGTACGGCGGCTGGATCAAGTTGCCGAACTGGAGCAACTCCCGTTGCATCCGGTCGAGTTCGGCGTTCGGGATGCCGGCCGGGGGAAGGACGGGCAGGCCGTCTGCGTCATCGGCGATGCCGATGACGATGTACCCGCCGCCGTAGTTGTGGAAGTCGTTGGCGAAGGCGCAGATGGTGCGGAAGATGGCCGGCGGGTTCCACCCCTCCTTGACCTCGACCCGGTCGGACTCCACCTTCAGCCCTTGGAGCAGGTCGGTGAGGGAAACGGGCAGTGGAGTCGGTTTGGTCATGGCGTGAGTGATCCTGCATTGGATGAAGGGTACACGCCTTCCTCGACGTTGGTCAAGGACGCGGATGGAACGTCACTTCGGCGCTCGAAGCGCGGTACAGAATTCGGTACGGAATTGATACCAAACGAGGCAAATCCAGCGTAAACTGTAACAACTCGCGGCCTCCCACCGGACAAGCCGCCATTCCACAATCAACTGTTGTCCAACGGTTTACGTCGAGTACCCCGAAAAGCGACCTTCCAACTTCGGACCCGAAACTCTCGGAAGCAACTGGTAGTGTGTCTGCCGCTGGTTCTCAAGCGGAACTCCATTCCGGCTGGCGAAGCCGGTCGCGAGCGGGCGAAATGTTGTCGGGAGCATGGTGCACCGCACCGCCGGGACGACTGGTAATCGAGCGCGGCGCGAACACACGACCACGGAGCAAACGGCCGAGCGGTTGGCGGAGACCGTAGGCACAGAAGGGCACGATACCTCGCGTGAACCGTGAAATCCGCCTTGGCCTGGGGCGCAATTCGGTTCGTCCGCTCACACGGCGCGTTCCATGACCGCCGGGAATCACCTCCTCGCGCGGATCCGTCTCTCGTGTCCCCGGTTCGGGCCCGCGAGGTTGCCCATTCGGTTCCTGTCAACCCACCTCGCCGGAAGCAGTCAAGCGACGGCCGGTGCCGTCACCCCTCGCCCACCGCCGGCGTGAACCGGACGCGACGAACTGCCGGCCTCGGACCGGAATCCCGTTCCGGACACGCATTGCCCGAGTCCGAAAGCCACGAGGCCGGTGCCCGCACCGTCGTCACCGTTGACGGTCGCGATCACGACTTCGGCGCGACCGACTCCGCCGGATCCGGATCGCCGACCTCGACGCCTTCGCGTCGCCCTCCGAGTCTTGGGTAGCCAGCACACCGGCCCGTCCGGCGGACCACTTGCCGGGCGGAGTCGGTGAGGCCGAACAGGAAGGTGCCCGAATTCACCGGCACCATCCGCGGGAACCGGCAGGCGATCTCGGCCTCACCGCCCCACTCGCACGCGGACGGGAACGCGCCCGCCGGCTTGCCGTCCACTCGGCCCAGTGGGGGGACATGGCCTCGTCCCAGAACCGCTTCATCCGCCACGACGGCACGCCCATGTTGATCGGGCTGCCGACGGCCAGCCCGTCGCACCAGTGGATGTCGTCGGGGGGAGGCGGCCTCCGCGGTAAATACCCGCTTTTGGTGTCGGAGATCTGCCCCGCCCCGTTGGCGACCAAGTCGGCCATCTTGGGCGTGTTCCTCCCTACTGGCCGGTGGAATAGGGCAAGAGCGGGCATTTAACCTCCCGGCTCTTTGGGCTGGATGGTGACGCTCCACTTGGGCAGGGTGAGTGAGCGGGTGTGGCGTGCGGCGATTCACGCCGGGGTGGACGTCCTTCCGCTCATCCCACCACCGGTCGAGGCCGTCGGCCAGGACGTCGCTCGTCCCCTTCGAGTGGCCGAACAGGAACCACGGCTGGTGGATCGGCACGGCCCCGCGGTTCAGTTCCAGGATGCCGAACGGCACCAGGATCGCCTCCGGCCGCATGTCGTGGTCGAGCACCTTCACCGCCTCCGCCCCGCGGGCCTGGCCGCCACGGGAGAAGTCGCCGACCGTCACCGTCGCCTTGGTATCGATGGAGATCCTCAACGTGTCCGGGTCGGACGCGGCGTCGGCTCGGGCCTCGTGGACGTGGGCGAAGATGGCGTCGGTCTAGGGCACCTTTTTGCGGCCGCGCCTTCCGCACCCGGTGGCGTTTGTAGCCGAGGCGGTTCAGGATGTCGCCGACGGTCTGGCGGGTGGGCACCGCCCCGGCCAGTTCGGGGACGGCCAGCAACGCCTCGCGGACGGCCAGCAACGCCTCGCGGACGGCCTTCAACGCCGGGTGCCGCTCCTCGGTCGTCAGCCACCCCCGCGACTCGAAGTCCTCGACGCAGCGGATGCCGGAGCGGAGTTCGTTGAGTCCCGTGCGGACGGCGTCCCGTCCCCACCCGGAGGTCGTCTCGGCGAGGCGGGCGGAGCCGGGTCAGTACCGGTGGGCCATCTCGGCCTGGAACCGTCGTCGGGTGTGCCCGGCGAGCAGGGTGGCGGCGCGCGGGATGACCTGTCGTGCGTCGTCCGTCAGCGAGATCGGGTCGGCCATGATCGCCTCCTCCGTGAGGCACGCCTTCTACCCGATCCGGCAGGACGCTGGTAGATCACCCGCCCGCTCTTGCCTTGCCCATTGCCCATTGCCCATTGCCCATTGCCCATTGCCCATTGCCCATTGCCCATTGCCCATTGCCCATTGCCCATTGCCCATTGCCCATTG
>JBBRUO010000309.1:0-7288 GCA_038247725.1 Gemmatales bacterium | reverse complement strand
TCGACGGCGGTCTTGGCGTGAAGTTGGCACCGGCTGCGGAGGTCATATCCGGACTCCACCGCCAGCGTCGCGGCGAGCAGCCCGAGCGCGGCGAGGTACACCCGCGCGGCGGTGTCGGACGCCGGCAACGACTTCTCGCCCGACTTCGGCGGGAACCGCAACCGCCGTAGCGCCGGCAGCGACAGCACCGTGCATTGCTCGGCGTAGTCGATGGTGAAGCCGCCGTCGGAGATGCTCGGCGTTACGTTCCCGTGGTTCGCCTCGGACGGTTTCCCATCCTTGCCGAGTTTGACCGGCTTGCCCTTGTCCTTGACCGCCTCCTTTTCGTCGAGCGTCCAGCCACCGCCCTTCGCCTCGTACAGCAAGCCGCTTTGCACGCGGATGTTCAGCGGGTCGATGCGGCTGCTCGTCTTCCGACCGGCGACCGCGTTAACGCCGACGATCTCGGACACCATCGCGCGGGCGAACTTCACCCCCAAGCCGCCCTTCGGCCCGGTGCTATCCCACATGCCGAAGACCAGGCAGTGCGGGGCGTATGTCAGCAGCGGGGTCGCGTACCCGGCGGCCAGTTTGTCCAGTTCCAGGCCGATCTCCGACTTGCGGAACGCCGTCTTAGTCTTGCCGTCGCTAACAGTGCTGTCGCGGAGGATGGCGTCGGCGATGCGGTGCGGGGCCTGGAGGCTGGTGATCTTCGGCACGCCGGGGTTGTTCACCGCCGAGAAGTCCACGGCCACCACCGGCAGTTGGATCGAGCCGCCGTCCACCGCCTCTTGCAGGGCCAGTTCCATCCGGTTCGCCTGGCTGGGCACGCTGTCCAGCAGCACGCACGGGACTTTCTGCTTCTCGATGATGCGGTCTTCGGTGGCGTACTTGCCGCCCTCGTAGGTGGGCGGGAACACCTTGTCGCCGTCGCCGCCGGCCGGCTGCAACCGGAGGCGGAGGCGGAACGCGGCGGCACTCCCGGCGACGGCATCCGTCAGGTCTTTCAGGGTCAGGGGCTTCGCGGACATCGGGTCTCCTCTAGACGTTGGGGTTGAAGTCAAGTCTGTTGACGACGAAAATGCCGTCAGCCGGCGGTCGGTTTCGTGGCTACGAGGTCGCGGGTCTTCGGCAGTTTGCCCGCCTTACGCAGGCAGACGAGGCGGTGAAGAAGTTCTCGTTCTTGGAGGTGGCCCAGAACCCGGCGAGCTTCGACGAGGAAGGTCTCGCGAAACTCCGGCGATTCGAGGATGTCGTCCACCGAACATCCGAGGGAACGCGCCAGACGGGTGAAGACGTCAACGATGACCGTGTCCATGTTTTTCTCCCCTTAGAACACGTTTTGCCACCTACAACACACCGAGATCGTATCCAATGAAAGTGGTCGAGGTCAAGCACGATTGTGTGTTTTTATGTCACCATGAGTTGTAAGCTCTTGGCCAAATTGAAGTTAGGTCGCAAATCGGGTTGTCGATTTTGACAACGAAATCTCCCAGTGTTCATCGCACTGTGGCCAAATCGTGCGCGCCGCGAATACCCAGGTGGTTCGCGGCGTTCTTCTTTTCACCGTTGCTGACGCACCTGCGTTGCTTCGGTGCCGTGTTCGCCCTTGCTCAGGCGGATGACGACCGGGAAGTGGTCGGTGAACTCCTCCTGGTGGCTGACCAGGATGATCCGCCGCAGGTGGTCCTTCAGCCGGTTCAACTCCTCGGCGGCGGCGCGGAGGCCGTCCTTGTCCAGACTGCCGAACCCCTCGTCGATGATGACGCTCTCCAGCGGGCGGGCCTGCCCGGACGCGAACCGGCCGATGGCCAGCGCGACCGAGATCGCCACCCGGAACTTCTGCGATCCGGACAGGAATCTCACCCCGGTCGGCGTCGGTGTGTCGCCGACGCGGACGAGCAGGTCGAACGCCTTGTCGTCACCCTCTTCGGAGTCGGCGAGGGACACGGACATCTCCCCGCCGGACAACTTATCGAGCGTCTGCTGGGCGAGCCGGACAATCTCGGCCTCCGCCTCGCGGATCAGTTCACGCTGGAGCTTTTGCTTGCCGAGCAGGGTATCGAGCTTCTCGTGGGCGCGGGCGTCGGCGGTCGCGGTGGTGATGGACGACGTCAACTCGTCCAACTGCTCGCGGCGGCGAGTGAGTTCGTCGAGTCGGGCGACGGCCGCGCGGTGGTCGCCATCGCGGGCGCGGAACGTGTCTTCCGCGAGTCGCTCCCGCCGTTCGGCCTCGGCCGCGGGGATTCGTGCGGCGTCGGGGATGTCAGCAAGGGCCGCGTCCGTATCGGTCCGCTGCTGCTCCCACTCGCACCGCAGCGCGGTGTCCTGTTCCAACTCGCGGAACCGCTTGTCGGTGCCGGCGGTGGTGAGGCGGTCGCGTTCGAGAACCAACGGCGTGGCGTCAAGCGTGGCGTGCCACGCCGGGGGGAGCTGTGCGAGTTGGGCGTCGCGAGTCGCCGTGTCGCGGGCGAGGGCGGTCGTGAGCTGATTCGACTCCGCATCCGCCGTCAAGACATCGGTTTCCAGGCCGGTGACGGTCGCACCGAGCGCCTTCAACTCCTCGTCCGCTTCCTCCTGGTTGCCACGGGCCGTCGCGTGCCGGTGTTGAAGGTCCGCCCGCAGCGCGTCCAACCGGGCCAGTTCCGCGCGGACGGCGTCGGCGTCGGTGGTGCCGCCCAGCGCGGTCAGGCTGCGCTCGCGGTCGGCCAGTCGCTCGGCGGTACGGTCGCGGTCGGCGATGCGCTGGTTGAGTTCAGCGAGCCAAGCGCCTGCCTCCTCGCGGCCGCTCGTGGCGGCGGTCGAAACTTCGCGGGCGGCGGCCAGGTGCGCCGTCAGTTCCGCGAGGCGGTCGGCCAACCGCTTCTCCTCCTTCTCGGCGTGTTCGGCCGTCACCGCTTGCCCGCACTCGGAACACGGGACGCCGACCCCGACCCGGCCGAACCTCGCCTGCTGTTCGGTCGCCTGCTTGAGATGCGCGGCCACTTCCGTGACCGCGTCGCGGGCGGCGCGCTCGACGACCGTGGCGGCAAGCACGCCCGCGCGGGCGACATCCGCCTCGGCGTCCAGGGTGGCGGGGAACGTCGTGGCGGCGGCGCGAAGGGCGGTGATCTCGTCGGCGAACGTGAGGAAACTGCTTTGCCGGCCGTGTTCGGTGGCGGCGGTACCGGCCTCGGCGGACAAGTCAGTCGCCTCTTGGCGATTCGTGGCCGACACCAGCTTGAGGGCCTCGACCTGCTGCCGCATCCGTATCAACTCGGCACGGAGCGTCGTTGCGGCCATCCCGGCTTCGTCGCGGTCGCGGACGGCCTCCGCCAACACCGCGAGGAGGGGAATGAGCTTCTGAAGCACCGGTACGACGGCGGACAGTTCGACGAGCCGGGCGTGGTCGGTACGAATTTGCTCGGCATCGGTCGCCCGCGCGTCGGCGTCCGCCAGCCGGCGGATCAGGTCATCTCGCTTCGCCGTCAGCGCCACCCACTGCTTCGCCCACGGGACGGCGGTGGTGGCGTCTCGGCGAGCGGCGTCGGCGGTCTCCCGAGTGGTCACGGTTTCCGTCACGGTGACCTCGGCGGCGGCGAACTCCTCGACCGACACGGGGGCCACTGCCGCCCGCTGCTGCTGGAGCCGCTTCAGTTCGGCATCCGTCCCTTTTCGCGCGGCCCCGACCCGTTCGCTCAACTGCTCGAAGCGTTCCACGCCGATGATCTTCTTGAGCGTGTCCAGCCGCTGCGCCGGTGGGGCGTCGAGGATGTCGTCGGCCTTCCCCTGCCGGAGCAGGACGGACGCGGTGAAGGCGTCGAACGATAGGCCGAGGGTCTGCTTCGCCCAGGCGGTGACGGCGTCCGCCCCGTCCACGTCCTTCACCCGCTGCCAGTGTCCGCCGGTCCGTTGCTCCACCGCCTGCACCGCCTTCTTCCCGCTCCGACCGCGGGTGACGCGGTAGTCGGTGCCGGCGAACTCGAACTCGACGGCGACGGTGAAGCCGTTGGCCCCGTGCCGGGTCAGGTGGTCGTGCCCCCGCCCGCCGCCCCGGTGTTCGGCGAACAGGCAGTAGGTGATGGCGTCGAAGACGGCGCTCTTGCCGACGCCGTTCGGCCCGCCCAGCACCCACAGCGGCTCGTCGTCGGTGAACGCGATCTCCGTCTTCGGCCCGTAGCTGAGGAAGTTCTCCAGGGTCACTCGTTTCGGGATCACGGCCGGCCTCCAGGCGCGAGGAAGGTGTCGGCGAGGGCGAGGACGGCGGCCGCGTCCGGGTCGCCGGCGAGTTGTTCGGTGAGGTAATCGCGGACGGTCGCCTCGAACCCGGCGCGGGGGTCGAACTTCGACCGGCTCGATTCCGCCTCCGACCGCTGCGGGTCGGCCCAGTCCAGCGAGTGCCAGCGGGGGAAGAGTTTCTTCAACTGACGGGCCACGTCGTCGCGGTCGGTGTTGCCGGGCGGCGGGGCGAGGATCAGCCGGACGAGGGCGGTGGCGTGGTCGGGGTACCTCTCGGCGAGTTTGGGCAGTTCCGTGTCGGGATCGAGGATGGTGATCGTGTGGAACGGCGTCGGCGGGATCGGCAGCCGCACCGGGCGAACCGGGTCCGCGCCGCGCACGTCGAGCACGAGGACGCCGTGGTCGTCGTGCGCCTCGCCGAAGTCGAGGCGATCCAGGCTGCCGGGGTACCGCACCGTTTCGCTGCCGCCGAGGCCTTGCGGCTTGTGGATGTGGCCGAGCGCGACGTACCGCCACTCCGGGTGCAACTCGCCGAGGTCGAACAGGATGTCGTCGGCGTCCCGCATCTTGTACGCGGTGTTCATCTCGCTGCCGCGGACGTGCAGGTGCGCGACCAGCACCGTCGGCAAGGTCACGTCGAACGCGGCCTCCGTCGGCTTCCGCTGGAGCCAGTCGGTGACGGCGGATCGGACCTGCCGGGTCTCCTCTTCCTTGCTCTGGAAGCTGTCGGCGGGCACGTTGTACCGGCTGGCGTACGGGTACGGCAGCAGCACGAATTGCACCAAGATCCCGTCAGGCTCGACAAGCCGCACGACGGTCGCGGTGTTCGCCAGGTACATCCGCCCACTGGTCAGTACTCCGCCTTTGCCTGCCTCCGGCACGGCCAGCCCCATCCCCGCGCGGATGATGTCGATGCGGCCGTTGTGGTCGTGGTTCCCGGTGACGGCGAGGATCGTCCCGCCCCGCGAAAAGAATGGCATGAACACCTGCCGGACATGCAGCAGTGCGGCCGTCATGTCGTTCACGCTGGCCTGCTCACTGAACAGGTCGCCCGCGACGACCAGAACGTCGGCTTCGTGTTCCAAGCAGAGTTCGGCCACCCGTTCGACCCGCTTCTGCAGGTCTGCGGTTCGGTCGTTGCGGCCGAGTTTGTCGCACAGGTGCCAGTCGGCGGTGTGAATGATCCGCATCGCGGTTCCTCCGGAGTTACCGACTTGTTGGCGGAAGAAGGACCGATGTGACACGGAAATTCAGAACATGTCTTGATCCGGCGGGGCGGCGGCGCGGCCGTGCGGCGGGGCGGCGGGCAGTTCGGCGTCGTTCTCGCTGAGGGCGAACGGCGGGAACGGGATTTTCGCCAGCATCGGCTCGCGGAAGCTGGGCAGGTACAGCAGCTTCTCGTCGGGTTGCAATTGTGCCGCCGCGCTTCGCGCCGACGGGCCGAGGAACTTCCACACCTCCGCGCCGAGTTCGAGCGTCCCGCTCCGGCCGACGGCGCGAACCGCCGCGTTCTCGATGACGCGGGGCTTCACCAGGCTCGCCTGCTGCTGCGCGCCGAACAGGATGATCCCCTGGCTGCGGCCCTCGCTGGCGACGGTTTCGAGCTTCTGCGTGATCGGGTCGTGGCTGTCCTTCGGGGCGAAGCGGTTCAATTCGTCCAGGGTGATGAGGTACTTCAGCGCGCCGTGGCCGGGCTTCGACTGGATGGCCTGAATCTGGTGGAACACGGCGGCGACGACGAACCGCTGCAGACTCGGCGTCGATTGCAGCCCGTACAGGTCAATCACCCACGGGGCCGTCTGCCCCTTCTCCGGAATGCGGATCGGTTTCCCCTTCGGGTCGTTCCGGCGAAGCACGCCGTTGCCTTCCAGGACGATGTACTTTAGCCGTCGATAGAAGCTGCCCTTCGTACTGCCCTGGTAGTCGCCGAAGAAATCCTTCGACGGTTTCCCCGTCTTGAACCAGTCCAGCATCTCCTGAAACGTCCGCGGCGCGTCGTCCGTCGTGCGGAGGCGGGGCGCGTCAGCGGGGCCGCTGGTCAGCCACTCCTCCACGTCGTTCACCAGTCCGCCGAGGTTGGCGGTCCCGATGTCGTCCTCACTGAACAGGAACTTGAACAGCCCCATCTCGATGACGTCCGAGAGCGACCAACTGTAGGCCGACCCGGCGTCCAAGTGCCGGCCGCCGGTGCGGACGGGGATGTCTTGGTCGCGGAGTTGCGGTGCCCGGAACGTCGGCGCGTCGAACGGCTTCGGGTCGGAGACGCCCATCGCGGCCCAATCGCCGCGATGCTCGTCCTGTTTCGCGCGATACTTCTTGTTCCAGCGGTCGATGAAGAACAGGTCGAAGTTCTTCACGTTGAAGATGACGGAGACGACCCGGAGATTTCCCGCCCGGCTCATCGCCTCCCGCTCCTGCCGTTTCGCCTCTTCGATCAGCAGCCAACTCACCAGCAGCAGGAACGTGGACTTGGTGCCGACGCCGGCGATGCCGTTCACGTTCAGGTGCCCGCCGTTCGCGCCGAGCAGGAAGTCCAAGTCGATGAATGCCGGGCCGACGGTTGCGGTGCCGCCGTTGCGAAGCAACCCGACCGGAAGTTTGTGTTCCATCCGGTCTACCCCGTACCCCTCGCGGGCCTCCTGCGGCGTGGCCAGGAACACCTCGCTCTCCTCGGTCGGCGGAGTGTGGGCGACCGGCGTCGTGCGCAGGATGGCGACCTCGGCGTAGGTGACGCCTTCGGAGTCGAACATCGGCCGCTCGCCGGTGCGGCCGTCGAACCGGGCCGCCTCTTCCGTCACGTCTTTCTGCCGGCTGCGGCGGTACACCTCCTGCACGATGCCGACGAACTTGACCGTCCGCGAGCCGACGGCCGACGTGGTGGTCACGATCTGCGTACGCTCGACGCCGCACTGCTTGTCCACCCAAAAGTAGAAGGTGCCGCTGGTGGACTCGTGTTCCGGCGGGGCGGCAACGCGACCGATAGGTGGGCGGTGGTCCTCGGTCACGGTTCGTCCCTCCGGAACAGGCCGGCGGTGCGGTACAGGCGATTGACCAGCACGGCCGTCGGCGTGAACAGCGGCTTCAAGGCGTC
>JBBRUO010000308.1:0-7294 GCA_038247725.1 Gemmatales bacterium | reverse complement strand
TGATCCGCTCCTTCAAATCGGCGGGGGGGATCTTGAAGGACTTCTGCTGGGCGAGCGCGGGGGCGTGAAGGATTCCGAGCAGGGTGAAGGCGAGCAGACGAAGGATGTGGCGGAACATGGAGAGTGCCTTTGCTATTGGTGGGCGACGAGAGAAGACGAGCGGGCGTCGGCGCGTGCCTCCATCGGCAGTTTCGCGAGCAGCAGGCTCTCGTCCGGTTTGCCCTCCACCACCGCTGGGCCGGACGCCCCGCCCTGGACGACGAACCGCCGGAGCCGCAGGTCCAGACCGCCCTTGGGCTTCTCGGCCTCGCCGTGGCATTCGGTGCAGTACGCCTTCAGGATGGGCCGAACATCGGCATTGAACGCGGGGGTCTTCGCCGGCTCCGCCGCCCATGCCAAGTGGCCGGCGAGCAGCGCAACGAGACCGACGACGGAAAAGCGGTGGGCGGGCAAGGTGGAGCGGGCCTGGTGGGAAGTCGAACTCGGCAGGGCCGGTGCCAAGTCTGTGTGTATTCTGCGCGGTGTGGCGAGTGGGTGCAAGCAAGACTTTCGGCGGATACGACCGATGTCGGGGCAGCGCTTCGGATCACCTCGGTCAAATTGTTTCCGTCCCCAGATTCGCCGGCAGAACGTTGTCGGGTGTCACGCCGTGTGGTACAAGTGAGGAATCTCCGCCGGTATTCGCTTCTCCGCCGAGTCCGTCCCGCCGTGAAACTCCTCACCCTACCCGTGTTGTTCGCCTGTGCATCGGCGGTGCTTGCCGCGCCGACCGGCCCGCACTTCGAGAACGACATCGAACCTCTGCTCAGCCGGCACGGGTGCAACTCGTCCGGCTGCCACGGCAAGGCCGAGGGGCAAGGCGGGTTCAAGCTCTCCGTGTTCGCGTTCGACCCGGCCGCCGACTACGCCGCGTTGGTCAAAGAAGGGCGAGGCCGTCGGCTCAACCCCGCCGCGCCGGACGACAGCTTGCTGCTGCGAAAGGCCAGCGGCGCGACGCCTCACGGCGGCGGCACCCGCATCAAGGCCGGGACGAAGGACTACGGGCGGTTGCGGGAGTGGATCGCGGCGGGGACGCCCGTCGGCGACCCGAACGCGCCCAAACTCGTCTCTCTCCGTGTCGAACCGTTGGAGAAGGTTCTCGGCACGAAGGCGACGCAACAACTCCGCGTGCTGGCGAAATACTCCGACGGCCGCGAAGCCGACGTGACCGACCACGCCCGATTCCAGGTGAACCACGAGGGCCTCGCGTCCGTCACGGCGACGGGGGTGGTGACGACCGCCGAGACGCCCGGCGAGGTGACGGTGATGGCGGCGTACATGGGCGAAGTCGGACTGTTCCGGGCGATCATCCCGCGACCCGGTTCGGCCGTCTCGGCGGACACACTGCCGACGTTCAACTTCATCGACGGCCTCGTCGGCAAGAAGTTGGCGAAGCTGAACGTCGCGCCGTCGGGCCTGTGCGACGACTCCGAGTTCCTTCGCCGCGTGACGCTCGACCTCGCCGGATCGCTGCCGACCTCCGACGAGGTGCGGGCATTTCTCGCGGATTCCGCGACGGACAAGCGGTCGAAGAAAGTCGAGGAACTGCTGACGCGGCCGGCGTTCGCCGACCTGATGGCGAAGCGGTGGGCCGACATCCTCCGCGTGGACCGGCAGGCACTCGGCCACGAGCGTGCCCACGCCTACTACCGCTGGATTCAAGAAGCCTTCGCCGAGAACAAGCCGTTCGACGCCTTCGCCCGCGAACTGCTCATCGCCGAGGGGCCGCTGAAGGAGGTGCCGGCGGGGAACTTCTTCAAGGTCGTCACGAAGCCCGGGGAGGCGGCCAGCACGCTCTCGCAAGTGTTCCTCGGCGTGCGGATCGCCTGCGCCGAGTGCCACCACCACCCGGCCGACCGCTGGACGCAGACCGATTACACCGGCATGGTGTCGTTCTTCACGCCGCTCTCCTCGAAGGGGTCCGGCCCGTCGGAGGCGCTGTTCGCCAGCGGCGACCCGACCTCGAAGCACCCGCGCACCGGGGAGAGTGTGTTCGCCTACGCGCTCGGCACGGCGATGCCGACGGCCAACCCGGTCGGCGACCGCCGCCCTGTTCTGGCCGCGTGGATGACCGACCCGAAGAACCCGTACTTCCCCCGCAACGCCGCCAACCGCGTCTGGGCCATGCTGCTCGGCCGGGGACTCGTCGAACCGGTGGACGACGTTCGCGCCACGAACCCGCCGTCGAACCCCGAACTGCTGGACGGCCTCGCGGCGTTCCTCGTGGAGAAAAAGTACGACCTCCGCGCCCTCGTGAAAGTGGTCTGCGCGTCCCGCACCTACCAAACGTCGTCCGCGCCGAACGCGACCAACGAGCGGGACGAACTCAACTTCTCCCGCGCCCTCTTCAAGCGGCCCGACGCCGAGGTGCTGCTCGACATGATCTCGCAGGTGACCGGCGTGGCCGAGCGATACCCCGCGATGCCCGCCGGCACGAAGGCCGTGCAACTGTGGGACAGCAAGGCGAAGCACGAGTTCCTGCGACTGTTCGGGCGGCCGCAGCGGGCCACCGCGTGCGAGTGCGAGCGGAACACCGAGCCGAGTACCGGGCAGGTGCTGAACCTGCTCAACTCGCCGGAGTTGCAGAAGAAACTGTCGCACGAGACGGGGACCGTCGCCAAATTGGTCGCGGCACACCCTGATGACGCGAAGCTGGCCGAGGAACTGTACTTGCGATTGTTCGGCCGCTTCCCCACCGCGAAGGAACGTGACACCGCCGTGGCGTACCTCGCGCGGAAGACGAGCGAGCGCCGCAAGGCCGCCGAGGATCTGATGTGGGCGATGCTCAACTCGCTCGAATTTCAGTTCAACCACTGACCCCGCCGGGTGCCCTCCCATGCGACTCCCCTTCTGCGACGGCCTGACTCGGCGGGACTCCCTGCGCCTCGGCACGGCCGCCGTGTTCGGGTTGCCGTTCACCACGGCCGGCTTGCTCCGCGCGGCCGACGCCAAGAAGCCGAAGAAGGATGTGTCGCTGATCTTCGTCTTCCTCCACGGCGGCCTCAGCACCATCGACACGTTCGACATGAAGCCCGACGCGGCCGCCGAGTTTCGGGGCGAGTTCAAGCCCGTGCCGACGAAGTTGCCCGGCCTGCAAGTGTGCGAACACCTGCCGAAGCTGGCGAAGGAGACCGACAAGTATTCCCTCATCCGCTCCTTTCGCCACCACAACTCGGACCACGGCCCGGCCGACCACTACATGCTGACGGGCTACTTCCCGACCGCCGGGTTCAACCCGAACCTGTCGCCGAACAACCAGCGGCCGGCGCACGGGTCGGTCGTCGCCAAGAAGCTCGGCCCGGTCGGGTCGGTGCCGCCCTACGTCTGCCTGCCGAAGTTGCACCCGAGTTGCGGCCCGGCGTACCTCGGCGCGAACCACGCCCCGTTCGTCATCGACAGCGACCCGAGTTCGCCGAACTTCTCGGTGCCCGACCTCGCCCCGCCGCCGGCCATCGCCGCCGACCGCCTCGACGACCGTCGGCACCTGCTCCAGCAAGTGGACCGCTTCCAGAAGTCGGCCGAGAGCCGCGCGAACAAGCAGGCCGGCGCGGTGGAAACCTTCCAGGGTCAGGCGTTCGACCTGATGACCTCCCGCGACGCGAAGACGGCGTTCGACATCTCCGCCGAACCGGACAAGCTCCGCGACGCCTACGGCCGGCACTCGCTCGGTCAGTCGTGCCTGCTCGCCCGCCGACTGGTGGAGGCGGGCGTGCGGTGCGTGACCATCGACCACAGCAACTGGGACACGCACGACGGCAACTTCGCCACGCTGAAAAACTCGCTGCTGCCGATGTTCGACTCCGGCATCAGCACCCTGTTCCGCGACCTGTCCGAGCGCGGGCTGCTCGAAACGACGATGGTCGTCGTCACCGGCGAGTTCGGGCGGACGCCGCGGATTAACAAGAACGCCGGCCGCGACCACTGGGGGCCGGCGTTCACGGTGATGCTCGGCGGCGGCGGGCTGAAGGGCGGCGTGGTGGTCGGCGCGTCGGACGCGCGGGCCGAGAGGCCGGCCACCGACCCGTATGGCCCGGAGGACTTGGCCGCGACGATGTTCACCCGCATGGGCATCGACCCGAAGGACGAGTTCCACACCCCCGACGGCCGCCCCGTCGCCATCGTGAACAACGGGAAGACGATCAAGGAGTTGGTGTGAGGTGCCCGGTGGTAGTAGGTCGCGGTCGAACCGGCCGAAGGCCGGGGAGGCCCGACAGCGAACCACTTCCTCCCCGATGCTATCGGCTGTCGGGCCTCGTTCCCCTTCGGGGAACTTCGACCGCGACCTACTCAATCGCAATCCGGATCGGTCACGAACCCTTATTGCCATCCCCATGAAACCCCTCCTCTTCACACTCCTCTTCGCCACCACCGCCTCGGCCGCACCGCCGGTGGCGTCGTATCTCTTCCCGGCCGGCGGGCAGCGGGGCACGACGGTACCCGTCCGCGTCGGCGGGCTGTTCGTCCACGAGTCGTGCGGCTTCGCCCTGCATGGCACCGGCGTGAAGGCATCGCCCGAACTCAAACCCGGCAAGCGAATCTGGTTTGAAGGGCCGATCATCCCGCTGCCGGATTCGCAGCAGGCGGAAGACTACCCCGTTGACATGCTCGGTTCCGTGACAGTCGATGCGAAGGCGGCGCTTGGTTCGCGACGCGGCCGCATCTGGACGTCGCAGGGCGTGGCGACCGGGCCGCTGTTCGTCGTCGGCGATTTGCCTGAAGTGGTGGAGAACGAGATCGACGGCGATCCGATCCCGGTGCCGGTCACGCTGCCCGCCACAGCGAACGGCCGCATCTTCCCCCGCGAGGACATCGACCTCTGGGCGGTGACGTTGAAGAAAGGACAAACCCTTTCGGCGCTCGCCTCGACTGTCGATATCCGCTCGCCGCTCGTCGCCAAAATCGAAATCGTGGACGTGAAGGGCGCGGTCGTGGCACACGCCGGCACCCGGCCCGCGCCGGGGTCGGACGCGTCGGCGCGGTGAACCGCACCGGCCGACGGCACTTTCCACGTCCGCATTGCCGACGCGCGAGGGCAGGGCGGCCCGGCGTTCGTCTACCGGCTGACGATGACCACGGGGCCGGTGGCCGATGCCGTGTTCCCCCTCGGCGGCAAGCGCGGCACAACGGTGCAGTTCAACGGCGACACCGCAATCACCATCCCCGCTGACTCGCCGGCACTGTGGACAACCCGCTTCGGTTCACAGGCGATCACGCTCGACACCGACGACCTGCCGGAGTTGATGACCGCCCCGGCGAAACCGGTCGCGCCACCAGCCGTATTGAACGGCCGCGTCGAAATCGGCACCGCAACCGAGTGGAAGGTGGGACTGCTGAAGGCGAAGAAGTACGAGATCGAACTGCGGGCGAAGAAGCTCGGTTCGCCGCTGTGCGGTGTCCTCGCGGTGCTGGATGCGGACGGGAAGGAGGTGGCGAACCACGTCCCCAACGATCCCGGCGTCGATCCGGTCCTCGCGTTCCAACCGCCCGCCGATGGCGTGTATACGATCCGCGTCGCCGAGCGGTTCCGCGGCCGGGGCGGCGCGGACTTCGCCTACCGCCTGCGGGTTCGGGAAGCGGTCCCGGCCGCGCCCGACTTCCGGTTGAAGCTCGCGACCGACTTCCTGAACGTCCCACGCAGCGGATCGGCGAAGTGGAAGCTCACGGCCGAGCGGGTCGGCGGGTGCAAGGGTCCCATCGAGGTGACCCTCGATGGGTTGCCGGCGGGCGTGACCGTGGCGAAAGCAACAATGGGAATGGCGCAATCATCGGTGGAACTGGTGCTGTCGGCCGAGGCATTGGCGAAGGTGGCACACGCGGCCGTCACCATCAGCGGCACCGCGAAGATCGGCGACGCGACCGTCACCCGCACGGTCGTGCCGCCCGACGGCGGGGAGGCGCTCGTCGCGGTCGCGGTACCGACACCATTCGTGATCGACGGCGTGTACACGATGGGCAACGGCCCCCGTGGCCAGCCCTACGCCCGCAAGTACGCACTGAAGCGCAACGGCTTCGACGGCCCCATCGAAGTCCGCCTCGCCGACCGGCAGGCGCGGCACCTGCAAGGTGTCACCGGCCCGACCATCACCGTGCCCCCTGGCGTCAGCGAGTTCGAGTACGCGGTGCAGCTCCCGGCCTGGATCGAGATCGGCCGCACCAGCCGCACCTGCCTGATGGCCGTCGGCACGGTCACGGATCCGGACGGCACGAAGCACCGCGTCTGCCACACCACGACGGGTACGAATCACCAACTGATCGTCGTGCCGGAGCCGGGGCGACTGGGGATCGACCTCGTGAAGTCGGTCGCGGTGGCCGTGCCGGGCGACACGCTCCGCGTCCCGATCGTTGTCGCGCGGGCGAAGGGGCTGAACAGCGCGGTGAAGGTCGAATGCGTGCTGCCCGCCCATTGGCGAGGGGTGACCGCCGAACCGGCGACCGTGGCGGCCGACAAGACCGAGGGCGAACTGGTGCTGAAGATCGGGAAGGATGCCACCGGCCCGTTCAACATGCCGGCCACCGTGCGGGCGACGACGGGATCGGTGGTCGCCGAAGCGAAGCTGGAACTGATCGCCAAACAGTGACGCTCACCTCATGAGTGCCGCGATGGGTGCGCCCTTCGACAGGGCGATGGGGCGGTTCGTCTGGTCGTGGATTTCACCGGCCGGGTCGATGCCCAGGCAGTGGTAGATGGTGGCCACGAAGTCGGCCGGCGTAACCGGGTTCGCCGACGTGCTGGCCGGGGTGAAACACCTGCTACCGGAGGTCAGCGACGTGCGGCTGACGAAGCGGCTGACCGACTCCGCCGCCTGCCTGGTGGCCGACGCCGGGGCGCTGACGGCGCACATGGAGCGGATCATGCAGCGGTTCGGGCAGGGCGAGGAAGCGCCCAAGCGGGTGCTGGAACTGAACCCGGACAACCCGGCGGTCGCGGGCCTGAAAGCCGTGTTCGCCAGGGACGCCGCCGACCCGAAGGTCGAAGGGTCCGCCCGCCTGCTGTACGAACAGGCGATCATCGCCGAGGGGTCGAAGGTGCCCGACCCGGCCGGCTTCGCTAAACGCATTAATGCGCTTATTGCCGCCGACGCGGGGCACGCATGACCGCGACTCCACTCCGGAACGCCGACCCGATTCCCCGCCTCGACCGCTTCTTCGGCGGCGCGCGTGCGACCCTCGACGCGGCGCGGACGGATGTTGGCGTCCGCGCCGTGGCGTTCCTGAGTGGGCTTCGACAAGAGTTGGCTTCCGCTCGTGAAGAGAT
>JBBRUO010000307.1:0-7345 GCA_038247725.1 Gemmatales bacterium | reverse complement strand
GGCGGGCCGACGAGGAGGACGTGTTCGCCGGCCACCAGGGCGGTGAGGGCCAGGTCGATCTCGTCGTCGCGGTCGATGAGGGCGGCCGACAGGTCGCGGCGGGCGGTCGCCAGTTTGACGCGAACCGGGTCGGCGGCGGGGTCGTGGGCGGGCAAGACTTCGGTCACGGCGGGCGTCCTCGGATGGGGGTGGAAACGACACCGCCCCACCGAAATCGGCGGGGCGGGCGGAGGCCGGACGGCTACCCGGCGGCTCAAGAGATGATGCGGCGAAAGGCAGGGGAATTTAGGTCGCGGGGGCGTGCCGAGCTACACGACGTGACCGCGAAGTCCCGGTATCGTCGATTCGCGAAGGGGGCAGGCGGACTGTTGGACTGTTGGCGGATCGACGACATCCGGTCGGCGCGACGGCGGCCCGTCGGGAACGCGAAGGAACCGCTGGAAGGACTTGGCCCCGGCCAGCGACTCCGTTGTCCATCGTGATGGCCGAGCGGCTCGACGGGCGTGGGTCGCGATGGTCCCGATTCTTCGGACCGAGGGTTACATACGACAGCGGCGGCACCGAACTGCACGACCTCAGGGCCAAATCGCAGGGCACCGCCAAATGGCGGCGTGATCCAGTTCGATGCTCACTCGCTCAAGGGCTACACATGTCGGGCCACGGCCAGCACTCCGACGTCGCCCCCGTCGGGTATCACGCAGCTATCGACCGAATGCCTCGAGCCGCGCGGATTTAGACGCCCACCGGCCACGGCGTTTGACTGTCCTTATAACTCGGCCCGGCGGCGACAAGCGGATCTGCCCGACGTGAGAGCGTCGATGCCGTCTCGCCTTGTCGTCTTGCGGCCGAGAGGGTGTATGAAAAAGAGTTCACATTGCCGGCCCGCGTACGAGACGTGGCGGCGGCAAGTCGTGAATCCGTAGGGTCGTGCCACAAGTGCAAACCCCATTCGAGCGAGACGCTGGATATGGCCGTTCCCTCGATTCCGACAACTGATTCCGGTTTGCTGCCGGCGCGGTTCGGCTTCCGGACCGGGACGACCAGCGTGCACACGAGTCGGACGATGATGCTTGAAGAACTAGCCGTGTTGTTCGGTCGGGTTCCACAAAGCGGCCGAGTGGAGGCGTATGCGGCGGCAATCGTGGAGGACAACCTCCTCGGCAAGTCGACCCGTTCGACCCGTCAGCGGACTTACCTCAGGCTTGTCGAACTGTACGCCCTCGATCCGAAGTCCGCCATTTTCCGGATCCTCCGGCAGGTGTGGGCGGGCGACGCGCAGGCCGGGCCGGTCGCCGCTTACCTTGCCGCGATGGCCCGCGACCCGCTCCTCCGTGCTATGACCCCGTTCGTCTGCGATCGCTCAGTGGGAGTCCGCGTCTCGGTTGAGGAGATCACCAAGCATCTCCAGCAACTTTATCCCACGCGGTTCGGAAACAGTACGGCGACGGCGACCGCCCAGCGGTTGGCGTCGAGTTGGGGTCAGGTTGGCTACTTGAAAGGGAAAGTCCAAAAGGTGCGATCTCCACTGGTCGTTTCGCCGGCCGCCGCGGCCGTGGCGTTCGCCCTCGGGTACCTGACCGGACGGAAGGGGCAGATGCTGTTCGACACCCCGTGGGCCGCCGCCCTGGACCGGCGGC
The DNA here is from genome assembly GCA_038247725.1 of Gemmatales bacterium. Lineage (GTDB taxonomy): Bacteria > Planctomycetota > Planctomycetia > Gemmatales > Gemmataceae > JALHQU01. The sequence continues at coordinate 5,708 of JBBRUO010000307.1, read as the reverse complement.
CGGAGGAACTCGTCGCCCTTGCCGAAGAGTCCTCGCGGCAGGGGTGGATGACGTACCGCGCCGCCGGTGCGGTGGTCGATATCACATTCCCCACCCTCATCGCGCCGGCCGAGGAGAAGGACATCCATGAGCCGAATTGACACCCTCGCCGGGAACTACCGACGGGTCTGTGGTCTCCCGTGGGATCCACACACCGCAGGACCCCAACGGGTTTGGCTGGCGGTGTACGAGAAGGACGACGAGCGAAAACTCCGCGCTCGACTCGGGGTGTTCGAGGAAGCCACCCGCGCCACCGGACACGGCTGGCAGGCCGTGGACCTCACGAACGCCTTCGCGAACTGGGTCACCACGTCGCCATTCAGCAACTACATGGCCAGTTACTTCGCCGCACCGGGGCGGCTCGGCCCAGGTCCGTTGACCGCATTCCGCACCTGGGTCGCCGACCGTATCCGCCAATCGCTCGGCACCCTGGCCGATCCCGAGACCACCGTCCTGGCCCTCACCGGGATCGGCGGGCTGTTCGGTTTCGTTCACCTGTCGGACGTGCTGCCGCTCGTGGACCCGCACATCCGCGGCCGACTGCTCGCCTTCTTCCCCGGCGAGTATTTGGCGAGCAACAACTATCGCCTGTTCGACGCCCGCGACGGCTGGAACTATCTCGCCACTCCGATCACCGCCGCCGAACCGGAGGTTCGCAAATGAGCCTGACCAACCTGGAAATCTATCAGAAGGATCCCGACTCCCACTCCCTCCTCAACCAGGGTGTGGCGAAGGTGACCGGCGGGCGATCCGAATCGGAGATGCGAACTCTCGCCTACGAGTTGTCCAACTTCGTCTGCGACGGCCAGTACGCGGAGGGGCTCGTCCGGATTCTCGGTGACTTCCTGTCACATTTGGACAAGCCCGAGCAGTCCGGCGTTTGGGTGAGCGGCTTCTTCGGCTCCGGCAAATCGCACCTGGTCAAGATGCTCCAGCACCTGTGGGTGGATACGGATTTCCCGGACGGCTCCAAGGCGCGCGGGCTGGCGCGGCTCCCGGAAAAGGTCGCCGACCTCTTCCGGGAGTTGTCCACGAAATCCCGCCGCGCGGGCGGTGCGCACGCGGCCGCCGGGCTCCTCGGCGGCAGTGGCACCGGCAGCGTCCGTCTCGATCTGCTGTCCGTCGTGTTCCAGTCCGTCGGGTTACCGTCCGACTACCGGACCGCGAACTTCCTCCTGTGGCTCCGCGACAAGGGCTGGGAGGAGGCCGTCCATGCGGCGATCGACCGCGCCGACCTGGACCGCGCCGCCGACTTGACCAACTTCTACATCTCGGACCCCATCGCCGCCGCGATCCTCGAACAGTCGCCCGGTTTCGCGAACAGCCCCGGTGACGTCAAACTGCTCCTCGAAAAGCAGTTCCCGGACCGCTCGGACGTGTCCATCGATGAACTGGTCGCCAAGATTCAGCAGTCGGTCGGCGGGAAGAAGGGCAAGCTCCCGCTCACGCTGATCGTCCTCGACGAGGTGCAGCAGTACATCGGCGGCGACGCGTCCCGCTCGATGGGCGTCCAAGAACTCCAGGAGCAGTGCTGTACCCGGCTCGGGTCGAACCTGCTCTTCGTCGCCACCGGCCAGAACGCGCTGTCCGGCACCCCGCTGCTCCAACGCCTCCAGGGGCGGTTCCCGGTCACCGTGGGCCTCCAGGACACCGACGTGGAGCAGGTCACCCGCGAGGTGGTGCTGAAGAAGAAGCCGTCCGCGGAACCCGCCCTGCGCGACCTCCTCGCCGCTCACGGCGGTGAGATCGAACGGCACCTGGTCTCGACCAAGATCGGTCCCACCGCCAACGACCGAAGCCTTCTCGTTACCGATTACCCCATCCTGCCGGTGCGGCGGCGGTTCTGGGAGCGGGTGCTGCGGGCGGTGGACAAGACGGGAACCGGGGCGCAACTCCGCTCCCAGTTGCGGGTCGTGTTCGACGCCGTTCGCGACACCGCCCACCTGCCGTTGGGCAACGTCGTCGGCGGGGCCTTCATCTTCGATTCGGTCAAGCCGGGGATTCTCCAGCAGGGTGTCTTGCTCCAAGAAATCTCGGAGAACATCGCCAGGCAAAGCCAGAAGGAGGACGGCAAACTCCGGTACCAGATCGCCGCCCTGGTGTTCCTCATCGGCCAACTCCCGCGAGAAGGCCTCGCCGACGCCAACATCCGCGCGACGGCCGACGCCCTCGCCGACTTGCTCGTCACGGATCTCACCACCAGCAGCGCCGCCCTGCGGAAGCAGGTGCCGGAACTGCTCGCCCTGATGGCCGCCGACGGGATCGTCATGCGGATCGACGACGAGTACCGCATGCAGACGCGGGAAGGGGCGCAGTGGACCCTGGCGTTCACCGAGACCCGGAACAAACTGCTCGCCGACCTCGGCAAACTGGGCGGGCAGCGGCGGGAGTTGCTCCGCGTCGCCGGTCAGGACGCCCTGTCGCGGATGAAGCTGTCCCAGGGGGCGAGCCGCACGCCCCGGAAGATCGAACTCGGGTTCGGCGACGCCGCGCCGCAATCCGACGGCACCACCGTTCCGGTCTGGGTCCGCGACGGCTGGGAAGTGGAGGAGAAGGCCGTCACGGGCGCGGCCCACGCGGCCGGCGAGAACGCCGCCGCCGTGTTCGTGTTCATTCCCAGGAAGAACGCGGACAAACTCAACGAGGCGGTCGCCACTTACTACGCCGCCGACACCACGCTCGCGGCCCGCAGCAGCGGCCAGGGGGACGAGTGGGCCGAGGCCCGCCGCGCCATGGAGACCCGCCGCGACCAGGCCCTCCGCGAACGAAACCGCCTCGTCGTGGAATTGCTCAACGACGCCACCGTCCTCACCGCCGGCGGCGACGAGAAGCCCGGCGTCCTGCTCGCCGAGAAGGTCGAAGCCGCCGCCGCCGCCTGTTTCGTCCGCCTGTATCCCCGGTTCGACCAGGCCGATTCGCCGGACTGGTACAAGGTCCTCGACCGGGCGAAAAAAGACGCCGACGCCCTCGCCGCGGTCGGCCACAAGGGGGATGCCGACCAGCACCCGGTGTGCAAGGCGGTCGCCGACCACGCCGGCAGCGGGAAGCGCGGCACCGAGATCCGCAACCACTTCCGCGCCGCCCCGTTCGGCTGGCCGCAAGACGCCGTGGACGCGGCGCTGGCGGTCTTGTTCCAGGCCGGCATCCTGACGGCGAAGAGCGGGGCCGAACCGATCGCGAAGGGGAAACTCGACCAGAAGAGCATCGCCGCCGCCGAGTTCCGCGTCGAGAACGTCACCCTCTCCAAGGCGCAGCTCATCGACTTGCGCGGGCTGTTCAAGAAGCTCGGCCTCAACACCCCGTCCGGAAAGGAGTCGGAGGACGCCCCGAAGTTCCTCTCCCAGTTGATCGAAGTCGCTGGCAAAGCCGGCGGATCGGTGCCGCTCCCGCAGGTACCGGACACCCGGCACCTGGCCGACATCCTCCACCGCGCCGGTAACGACCAGTTGAAGGCGCTGCTCGACGCCAAAACGCAACTGGAAGGGGAGATCGCCGACTGGCAGAAGCGGAAGGAACTCGTCGCGCAACGTCAGCCCCGGTGGGCGCAACTGAAGGCGCTGCTCGGGTACGCCGAGGAACTGCCCGTCGCCGCCGAGGTCGCGCCCGAGGTGGCCGCCATCGAAGAGCACCGGAGCCTGCTCGCCGAGCCGGACCACGTCCCCGGTCTGCTGGCGAAAGTCGCCGCCGCCCTCCGGGACGCGCTGAACACCGCTCAGGCCGCCTGTGCCGACCGGCACCAAACGGGTTTGGCCGGCCTGGAGTCCACGACCGTTTGGCAAACGCTCACCCCGGAGCAGCGGTACGAGTGCCTGACCGCCGCCAACGCCCGCGTCGTCCCCGCCATCGCCGTCGGCACCACCGACGACATCCTCGTCACCCTCCGCAACACCAACCCCCGCGCCCTGCAAGACCTCGCCGACGCCATGCCGACCCGGTTCTCGAACGCCTTGTCCGCCGCGTCCAAATTGCTCGAACCGCAGGCCCAGACGGTGAATCTTCCGTCCGCGACGATCAAGACGGAGGCGGACCTGACCGCCTGGCTCGCCGCCGCCGAAAAGCGCATCCGCGATAAGTTGAAGGACGGCCCGGTCCTCGTCTGAGAAAACCAGCCACGGATTCACACCGATCCGCACGGACGAAAGTCATGGACCTCCAGCATCAAGACGTGACGGAAGCCGTCATCGGGGCCGCCTTCGAGGTACACAACGTCCTCGGCTACGGCTTTCTGGAGAAAGTGTATCAGCGGGCGATGGCCGTCGAACTCCGCGCCCGCGGCTTCACCGCCGAGACCGAAGCGGACATTCGCGTCGTGTACAAAGGGGTCGAGGTCGGCCAGTACCGGGCGGACCTGTTCGTCAACGGCTGCGTTCTGGTCGAGTTGAAAGTGGCGGCGGAGTACAGCCCGGCCGACGAGGCCCAACTGTTGAACGAGTTGAAAGCGACCGGCGTGCGGGTCGGGCTACTCATCAACTTCGGACGGCACAAGGTCGCCTTCAAACGATTCGTCTTCTGACCGCGCCTCTCATCCGTGTTTGATCCGTGTTCATCCGTGGCCAGGAACGCCGCCATGCCCCCGCTGCCCACCGACCTCCGCCGCCAATTGGAGAAGACCGTCATCGCGGCCCGCGAGGTCGCCGAGACGGCGGCCGAGGCGGCGCTGAAGCGGCGGGCCGTGGACGCCGCGCAGCCGCACGCGCACTTCACCGACGAGGCCAAGCAACTGCGGGTGAAACTCCGCACGCGGGCACGGCAAGCCGGGGATCGGGTGCTGCCCGACGACACCCACACCACCGATCACCTGACGCGGGAACTGGCCTACGAATACTGGCACCGCATGTTGTTCGCCCGCTTCCTGGCCGAGAACAACCTGCTGATGAACGCGGACGGCGTGTCCCTGTCGCTGAAGGACTGCGACGAACTGGCCCCGGACGCCCACCCGCCCGCCGCCAACGGCTACGTCCTCGCCGCCCGGTTCGCCTCCAGCATGTTGCCGCGCATCTTCCCCGCCGACGACGTGCTCCTCGGCATCGACTTCGCCCCGGAACACCGCATCGCCCTGGAAAAGCTCCTCGAAGGGTTGCCCGTCGCCACCTTCACCGCCCCGGACAGCCTCGGCTGGGTGTACCAGTTCTGGCAGACCGCCGAGAAGGAGCGGGTGAACGCCAGCGGCGACAAGATCGACGGCGACACCCTGCCGGCCGTCACCCAACTGTTCACCGAACACTACATGGTGCAGTTCCTGCTGCACAACACGATCGGCGCGTGGTGGTGCGCGAGGAATGGAATCAAGCCACGGATGGACACGGACGAAACACGGATCAAGGCCAAACCCGAATTGGTTTCATCCGTGTTCGATCCGTGTCCATCCGTGGCTCAGTCTCTTGAGTACCTGCGGTGGCGCGACGACGGCACCCCGGCGGCCGGCACCTTCCCCGGTTGGCCGGCGACGCTGAAGGAGTTCACCCTGCTCGACCCGTGTTGCGGGTCCGGCCATTTCCTCACCGCCGCGTTCCGCCTGCTGGTGCCGCTGCGGATGCACGCCGAGGGGCTGACCGCCGCCGACGCCTGTGCCGCCGTGTTGCGAGACAACCTGTTCGGCCTGGAACTCGACCCCCGGTGCGTGCAAATCGCCGCGTTCGCCCTGGCCCTGACCGCGTGGACGTACCCGG
>JBBRUO010000306.1:0-7368 GCA_038247725.1 Gemmatales bacterium | reverse complement strand
TGGCGATGCTGGAGAAGTTGGCGCTGTTGAAAATCGCGCTCTGCAAGGCCCCCGCTCGAAGCAGGGCCTCTTCCGCCTGCTTGCGCGCGGTGTTGTCGGTGCCGATGAGCAGGTAGCCGATGATGGCGTCCTGCGCGTCGCGCAACGCCGTGACGGACACCACCGCCGGGAACCGGCTGCCGTCCTTGCGGATGTACGTCAGCTCGTAGATGTCCTCGATCCCGCGCGAGGCCTTGAACACCAACGCCTCGAAGCCGGGCGTGATCGGGGTGCCGAGTTCGACGCTCAACGCGGCCGCGCGCGCGATCACTTCCTGCGGATCGGAAATCTCGGCCGGGGTGATCTGGTTCATCACTTCGGCGGCCGTGTAGCCCAGCATCCGCTCGGCGCCGACGTTGAAGATCTGGATGACGCCCTTCGCGTCGGTGGCGATGCTGGAGAAGTTGGCGCTGTTGAAAATCGCGTTCTGCAAGGCACCCGTTTTGAGCAACGCATCTTCCGCGTCCTTGCTCACAGCATCATGCGTGTTGATCAATTCGTATCTCCGGGCCATTCATATTGTGGTAACGCGGGTCGCTTGCGCTCAGCGACCGCACGATGGAAGGCACACCGAGCAGCTGGTTCGACGAATCAACAATCGTTCGTCGCGGAGATTCGCACCCGGCCACCGCGATCAAATCACATCGTGGGCTCAAGACTGGCGGCGGCGTAGCCGGCAGTTGCGGGTTAGACATAGGAGGGATTCTCAAATCGATGAAGTGGACAGGTCCAAATGGCACCGGTTGGCGCGGGTCGGCACGGCCCTCGCGGGGTTGCGGAAGTGGTCCGCCGCCGGGCCGATCCTCCGAGAGTGTCTCGCGCTCCGCGAGAACGCGGCACCCGACGTCTGGTCCACGTTCGACACCTGCGCGCAACTCTACGCGGCGCTCCTGGGCCGGAAGAAGTACGCCGACGCCGAACCGCTGCTTGTGGCCGGCTGCGAAGGCATGAAGCAGCGGGAGAAGACGATCCCGCCGTAGTGCGCGACCCGCATTCGGGAAGCCCTCGGCCGGCGGATCGAACTCTACACCGTCACGAAGCAGCCCGACGAGGTGACGAAGTACCGCGCCCTGCGGGCGAAGTACCCGGCCGAACTCGCCCTGCCGCCGAAGCCGGTGAAGTGACCGGGATTCCGCGTGGGATCGAAGCTGCTACAGTACGGTCAGAATACTCCCCGGAGAGCGGTTGTGTCCGTCACGACATACGCCTGCGTCATCGAAAACGGCCAGGTGCGGCTCCCCGTCGGGGTCGTCCCGCGTACCGTAGTCACGGCGTCTTAAAAACACGAGTTCGGCCACGTTCGGTGGCTCCCAATCCGGGGTGAGACATGCCAATTTGGGGCTGGGTGTGTAGTGGGTTGGTCGCGGTCGCCGTCCTGGGACTGACGCTGATCGTCTGGCTGGGTGCGAAGCGGGAGAAGCGGCTCCAGCGGGACGGGCAAACCGTCGTCGCGCGGATCATCCTCGCCAACCCGAGTCTGTACGAGACGAAATCGCAGGGCTTCGAGTTCGCGTTCCTCCTCTTCACGCGGGACGCCGACCCGTCCGAGCAACACTTGGCGTTCCTCGGTGGCGTCGCCGAGAATTTACAGGGGTTCGAGCCGGACGAGACCGACCCCGCCGAGAAGAAGCTCGCGTGGGCACTCCAGACCCAGCGAACGATCGGCGACATCGTCCGGGTTCCGGATCGCGTGACCGGCGGGCGGGAGGTGTACTTCGCCACCACGAATGTCTTTCGCCGAATGCTGCCGGACGGCAAGCTCACGCGAGAATACCTCTGCCTCCGGGTGATCCTCGACGGCAAGCATCAGGATGCGTCGATGGTCGAGTACCCGGACGCTCCGACCGGGAACACGTGACGGCGGCTCCGGCGTTCTCGGCTACCATAGGTTCGACGAGTCACGCCCGTTCGTGGAACCGTGGATCACCCATGCCGACCGAATTCGCCTTCCGCGTCAGCACGTACCTCACCCTCGCGCTGGCGTGCGCGTGCCTGGGGTACGCCGAGTGGGATCTGCTGCCCGAAGTGACCGGCTTCATGGGCGTGGTGCTGGTCCTGTTGATCGTGTCGTTCAAGTACGAGGGGCGGATCGAGTTGAGCCTGGCGCGGGCGAACGCGCTGGGCCTGGGTATCGCGGTGGTCGGGGTGGCGTGGCTGGCCGTGAAGTGGACGACGCCGGCCACCGGGCTGATGGCCGACCTGTCGTGGCCGACGAACATCCTGCCGTACGCCGGGCCGGTGCTGATGGTGCTGATCCCGGCCAAGCTGTTCCGCCCGAAGCACGTCGGCGACTGGTGGGCGATGCAGGGGGTCGGGCTGGCGGCCGTCGGGCTGGCGGCGGCCATGGCGGACGACGAGCTGTTCGTCGCGCTGCTATGCCTGTACCTGTTCTTCGCCGTCCTGTCGCTGACGCAGTTCTACTACCGGCGGTCGGGGGGGGCCGTCGCGCCGCCGCCGAACGTCCGCCCCGGCCCCCGCCCGACGGTGGTGTTCGCCCAGTCGAACGTGAACCCGGACGCGCCGCCGCCGTACCGGTTCGCCGCCGGCCGGTCCCTGCGGTGGATCGGGGCCGCGGTGCTGCTGGCCGCCCCACTGTTCCTGCTCACCCCCCGCAGCGGGGTGCCGTCGTGGGGGCTGAGTTCGAAGCGGGTGGAGGTCGGGTACAACCCGGAGCAGACGCTGGAGATGAACCGCCTGGGCGACCTTCAGACCAGCCGCGAGGTGGCGTGCGATGTCACGGCGGAGTGGCTCGACGGCCGGCCGATGAACGACCTCGACCCGAATTCGTACTGGCGGGGCAAGGCGTACCGCGGGTACGAAAACGGCCGGTGGACGGTCGGGCGGATCACCGCCGGCATGCTGGCGCGGTTCCAGCCGCGCCGCGGTGGCGACCCGGCGGACGCGTGGAAGCAGGCCGGCCGCGACCCGTTCGTCGTCGAGGTGAAGGCCCGCGGGCGGTCGCCCGCCGCCGTCGCCCACAGCCCGGTGGCGTGGGTGGGGGGGGCCGACAGCCCGATCAACACCGTCACCCAGACCGGCCGCGAACTGCCGTGGGCGCTGCTCCCGGACGGCCACCTGGCCCCGACCACCGGCGTCGGCCGCGAGCGGTACCGCCAGGCGGCCGTCGCCCCGCTCGAACCCGGCCTCGGCCCGGCGTTCCCGCGGACGCCGTCGGACTGGGACTACGACCGCTGGGTGGCGGCGCTCACCACCGGCCCGCCGGACGGCATCCGCGTGCTGGCCGAACGGCTCCTCCGCCGGTGGATCGCGGACGGGACGTACGAGCTGCCGGCCGACACCCTGGCGGACGACCGGCCGGGCCAGTGCCGAGTCGCCCCCGCCCGCCGGCAGGCGGTGGCGTTCGCCTTCCGCGACCACCTCGCCTCCTCCGGCGCGTTCACGTACTCCACCAAGCTCGGCCGCGCGGACAAGAAGTTGGACCCCATCGAGGACTTCCTGCTGAACGTCCAGGTGGGGCACTGCGAGTGGTTCGCCGCCGGGCACGTCTTGCTGCTGCGGTCGGTCGGCGTCCCGTGCCAGTTCGTCCTCGGTTTCCGCGGCCAGGAGTGGGTGGACGACGGCCGGTACGAGATCCTCGAGCAAAACGCCCACGCCTGGGCGGAGGTGCTGATCGAACGGCCGGCGACCGACGGGACCGTGCTGCACTGGCTGACGGTGGACCCGACCGCGGGGGCCGACACGGCGGCGACGGCCACCCGCGGGTGGTGGGAGACGGCGCGGGAGAAGGGGCGGGCGCTCGTCGCCGACTACATCTTCGGGTACAGCCCGGAGAAGCAGCGGAAGGCGATCGCCGACGGGAAGGCGTTCGCCGCCGCGTGGTGGCCGGCCCTGTCGCTGCCGCTCGCCGCCTGGCTGGTGTGGCGGACCCGCCGGCGGTGGCTGCCGGTCCCGGCTCGCCGCCTGGCCCCGCACCCGCTCGTCACGTCGGCCAGCCCGCCGTGGTTCCTCGACTACCTGACCGTCACCGCCCGGCTGGGGCTGCTGCCGCCCACCGGCCAGACGCCGAAGGAGTTCGCCGAGGCGGTGGCCGCCGCGCTGCGGGCGAGCCCGCTCGGCGCGGCGGTGGCCGAAGTGCCGGCGTACCTCACGTCCAAGTTCTATCGGGTGCGGTACGGCGGCACCCCGCTGACCGCCGCCGAGGAAGGGGAGGTCCGCGCCGCCGTCGCCCGCCTGCTGGCCGCCGTGCAGGATCTGTCGGTGTTGGCCCCAGCGGGGGGGTGAGTGGGTCCGTCTCGGCGAGACGGACGGAAGAAGTCCGGTTCGGCGAACCGGACCTACTCAACCGATGCCGCGCGGGTGGCGGGCAGCGCCTTCACCTCCTCGATCAGCTCGTTGTTCAGCACCTCTTCCAGCCGGACGCTGGCCACCGCCACCGTGATGCCGTCGTACACGCGGTGGTCGAAGGCGAACTGGATGAGCATCTCCCCGTCGCGGTTCACCGCCCCGTAGTACAGCACCTGCGTCAGCGGGGTGGCGAACTGGAGCATCCGCCCGCCGATGCTGGCCACCGAGTTGACGGCGAAGGTGCCGAAGTACCGCGCCCGCGCCAGGCCGAACCAGTTCAGCCCGGCCCACCACATCATCCGGCGGATCGGGCGGGGCGGCTTGGCGTTCCGCACCAGCCGGCGGAGCGCCCCGTGCGCCTCCACCGGGTCCGTCTTCCACGCCTGGATCTTGGCCCCGATGCGGTCCAGCGGCTGCCCCTCCGGTTGCAGCATCGGGCAGAAGAACGTCGCCTCCTCGCCGCGGAATTGCCGGCCGAAGATGACCGACGCGACGCTGTACGGGGCTTCGTAGATGCGGCCCCACGGGAACCCCAGGTACGCCCGCCGCAGCTCCGGCATTTTCACCGAGATCAGCCCCATCGCCTTGACGAGCAGTGACGACCAACTCGGCGGGCGGGGCGTCTTCCGCCGCAACTCGTGCATCGCCTTCACGCGGATCACCCGCTCGCACGCGATCACCGGCACCTTGCGGGCGGCGTGCAGCATGTCGCCCACCCACCGGCGGGGCAGCGAGTAGGGCAGGTATCGGCCGCGGTCGTCCGGCGGCGGTTCGGTGGGGAGGGTCGGAGGCGGCGTGTCCATGTCGAATTGATACGGCCGACCGGCGGGAGGTGGAAGGGGCCATCAGGTGCCAGACGGCGGCTTCTCTGGAACGGCCGGTGACGACCGGGTGTCAGCGGTTCTCCAGTACGAACCTGGGAACGCCGGGGGTGAGTTCGCCGCGGGTCAGCCGGAAAGACTGGCCGAGCACCGCCGACTTCACCCACCCGGCCGACTTGCGGGCGGCCGTGTACCCCTTCGCCCCGCGCTTCCAGATGTCGAATGCCACGTCCGGGCCGCGCGCGTCGATGAGCCAGTATTCCGGCACCCCGGCCGCGTGGTAGTTGTCGAAGTGCCAGTCGGTGTCCTTCGCCACCGAATGCCGGCTGACGATTTCAATGACGATGTCAGGCGACCCGACCAACTCGGTCGCGGTCGCTCGCGCGCCGGCGTCGAACCACACCCGCCCGGCGGCGAGCGTCGAGAGCAAAACGACCATCGCGTCCGGCGCGGTGGCGAGTTCGGCATCATCGTTCGTGAAGAGCATTCCGTCGCTGATGTAAAGGCCCACCCCCGATCCTTCCACGAGCGTGATGAGGGCGTGAGAAAGCGCGGATTTCACGCGGTTATGGCTGAACATTTCCTCCATCTCGGTTTCCACCCAGACCTGGCCGTCGAGGAAGTGAACGCGGGACTTCTCCGGCAGGTCGGCGGAATGCACCCAGGCGCGGAACGAGGCCAAATCCCGGACTTCCTCCGGGACGTACAGCGGCTCGGTGCCCAAAACGGCGGCGACGGACATGACGGCCTCCTCGCGGTTCACCCTTTCGTCAACTTGGTATTCTCGTCCAGGGCGATGCTGGCGAGTTCGCCGTTATCCTTCGTGAAGTGGACCGTCGGGACGACCAAATCGTCCTCCTTCACCCGCTCGGTGGTGATGCCCGTGGCCAGGTACGCCACCCCGCGATATGCCCCGGCGGTGGTGGCCGGCCACGTCCGCCCGCCGACCCGCACCGTCTGCGTGACGGTGATGCGGTCGCCGGTCTTCAGTTCCTTCAGCGTGGCCAGCACTGCCGGGTCGAGGCGGCGGCTGGGCAGCACGATCCTTTCCGGGTTCACCATGTCAGGCGACCTCCTTGGTCGGGGTGCCGCGGACCAGCGCGATGCGGCCGGTGCGGGCCAGTTCGAGGATGCCGTAGGGCCGCATCAATTCGATGAACGCCTCCACCTTCGCCTCGGTGCCGCTGATCTCGACCATCAGGTTCTCGTGCTGGATGTCCACCACCCGGCCGCGGAACGACTCGGTCAGTTGGAACAGTTCCAGCCGCTTCCCGGCCGCGCACGTGATTTTGATGAGCATCAAATCGCGCTCGACGAAGTTCTCGCTGCTGATGTCGTCCACGCGGATGACGTAGACGATCTTGTCCAGTTGTTTGCGGACCTGATCCAGCACGTTGTCGTCGCCGTGGACGACGAACGTCATGCGGGAGCGGTCGTGCAACTCCGTCTCGCCGACGGCGAGGCTGTCGATGTTGAACCCACGGGATGCCAGCATCCCGGAGATGTGCGCCAGCACGCCCGGTTGGTTCTGGACGAGGGCGGAAAGGACGTGTCGCATCGCGGGGATATCCTCGGTCGGGGCGTGAGCGACCATCTTAGCGACCTGTCACCGCCCCGGCGACTCGGCCCGGCGGTAGAGCTTGAACGAGCCGTGGTCCCGCACCAGCACGAACGGCCGCACGGCGGTGGCGAACTCCGGCCAGTTCATCAAGTCGTGGTCGTGCCAGTCCGGGACGACCAGCCAGTCACACGCTTCAATCTGACTCCGCACGCGGTCCAACTCCCCCGGCACCGCGACGGCCCGGCTGAGATACCACGCGCGGGGCGAATCGACACCCGGCACCAGCGCGCCGGGGCAGCCGGCCCGTGTCAGCACGAACACCCGTTCGGACTTCGCCAACTCCTCCACGCGCCGCCACGGTTCAGTGAACTCCGGGTGCGCGTACAACCCGTCGCCGACGGGCCGCACCACCCGCAGCGCGGATGCCGCACCCATCCCGGTGTACAGCACCGCGACCGCCGTCGCCAGCAGGCCGAGGAATCCGCCGGCGACGGGCGTCAACATTTTGCCGAGGTCGCCGGGCGTCCACCGGGGCAAGCGATCCAGCGCCAGCGCCGCGCCCACGAACGGCAGGAACGGGTAATACGTCCAGCCCCAGCGGTTGCCGAAGAAAAACAGGGCGAACGCCGCGTGCAGTGCCGC
>JBBRUO010000305.1:0-7371 GCA_038247725.1 Gemmatales bacterium | reverse complement strand
GATGGTGCCCGCCACATACCCCGGTGTGAGCAGCACCAGCACCACCAGTTGCACGACGGCCACCACTTCGAAGTACAGCGTGGCGAACTTCCGCAACTCGTCCGCCGGAATCCTCCCGCGATACCCGGCGCGGGCCATCGCTTCGGACCAGGCGAAGTAGAGGATGCCAAGCAGCACCAGGATGCCGCCGATGTACAGCCAGCGGAAAATGAACGTGCTGGGCCGCCGCCCGACGCGGACCACTTCGTACACGAACACCGGCCCGAACAGGTCGCGGACCCACTGCCGCGCGGCGACCAGCAGCACCAGCAGCCACACCGACCCGGCGATCACCAGTTCGCCGGCGGACCACCCGGCGCGGCGGGCGATCTCCCACCCGGCGACCGCGCCGCCGACCCACACGAGGCCGCCGAGGAGCGGCAGCCAGCCGGCGAGGGCGGGCCGCGACGGGGCCGGAACGGGGGCGGGGGTCATGGGGTGTCCGCGCGGGGACCAAGGTGACATGCAGTCTATCGACCCGGCCGCGCTTGGTGAGGTGGCGAATCAGCCGGCCGTGAGCGTGAGCAGGTTGATTTCCGGCGGGCAGTTCAGGCGGAGCGGCACCCCGGCTTCACCCAGCCCCCGCGACACGAACACCGGCGACGCCGGCCCCCGCGCGAGGCCGCCGCAATACTTCGACCCGTACCGCGACGGCAGCCAGAGTGGGCCGTACCCCGGCACATACGCCTGGCCGCCGTGGGTATGCCCGCTCAGCATCAGCCCGACCCGCGGGTCCGGCGACAGTTCCGCGAGGTCCGGGTTGTGCGAGAGCAGCAGCGCGGCGGCGTTCGCCGGAACGCGGGTCAGCGCGGCGGCGACGTCCGGCTTGCCCCACCACAGGTCATCGACGCCGGCCAGCCACAGGGTCTCGCCGTGCCGCGTCACCGGCACCGCGCGGTTGGTCAGGTCGGTGACTTCCGGCGTCCGCGCCACGACCTCGCGGTAGATCGCCCCGCCCTTCCCCATGTCGTGGTTGCCCGGCACCGCGAACACGCCGAGCGGCGCGGACAGTTTCGCCACTTCCGCCATGCACGGCGGCAACTGCTCGTGGGTGTGGGTGCCTTTGTGGGCGAAGTCGCCGAGGAGCGCGAACAGGTCCGGCGACAGGCCGTTGGCGATGCCGACCGCGCGGCGGATGAAGTCGAGGCTGACGAACGGCCCGTGGTGGAAGTCGGTGAGGACGCCGACCGTGACGCCGTCGAACCCGCGCGACAGGTTGGGGATGCCAACGGACTGCCGCCGGACGCGAATCTGCGACGCCTCGTAGACCCCGTACCCGACGGTGGCCCCGCCGGCCGCCAGCAGCCCGACGCCGACGCGCCCGACCCGCCGGAGGAACTTCCGTCGCGTGGGTGCCGGCGGGGTGGGAGACATCGCATCCATGCGGGGTGACTCAGGCGGATTTGAAGAGTACCGTTTCGACCGCCGTCAACTGCTGCAGGTGCCGTCGCGCGTGCTGGGCGAGGAAGAAGAGCCACTGATACAGGTCGATCTTGCCGAGGTCGTTCACGGTCATCGTGACACGGCAGAGCGCCCCGCGCCCGTCGGCCATTCGCTCCAACAGGATGAGACACTCGCTGAGTTGCTGTCGCAACTGGGCGCGCACGTCGGCGGGAGTTGGCACGCCGGTCGGCTCCATGTGTTCCGGCCGTTCCCAACCGAAACTGCCCCGTTCGCCGATGACAAGCAGGCAATCCAGGTCGCTCACGCCGTCGGGGATCGGGTCGCCCCGTGCGACCCGTTCGTCCGCGATGGCGGCCCACTTCCGCAAGGTCAGCATGAGGAAGTGATTCGTCACCGCGACGTGCTCGAGGACGGCATTCATCGACCACCGCCCCGAGGTCGGCTGTTGCCGTCGAAGGGTTTCGTCGCGGTCGAACCACGCGTCGAGTTGGGCGAAGACGGTGCCGAGCGTGTCGCGGATACGGAGAACGGTGGCGGCGTGGGACACCGTCGTCATCCGGCCACGGATGCCGGACGGGGCGGAGAGTCGGTCTCCCGGTCGGTCGCCTCGCGCGCCGGGCGGCCGTGGCGGGGCCGGGCCAAATCCTCTCGGCTCACCTCGCGCGGCGGGCTGACGAACGTCTGCACCGGCTCGGCGTCCGCCATGTACGTATCCGAGGAGTGTTGTGGCTGGTCGTTCACGCCGCGCCTCCAGTCAGTTGAGGGTGATCGTGGTGTCGCACACCCATGTATTGTGGCAGTAGAGATCAAGGACGTACAAGCCGGGTTCGGGAAATCGACAGCCTTCGATTCGTACCGCCACTTGCATCAGAGTCGTCCGAGACGGAAAGCGGAGCGTGAGCAGGTCCGTCGTGTAGATCAACTCGTCCGACTGTTGATGGCGGATGTCGATGAAAAACGGCGTCGCGCCGATGCCGCCAGACAGTTGGGCGAAAACCGTCATCTGGCGGCGGTTGTAGGGATAAATCGCCGGGCGGATGGCGTTGAACAGGCCGTTCAAATCGACCCGCCCGTCTTGATACCCGATGTGGGAATCGCAGACGTACAGCGACCTGGATAGCGGCACGATCACGGCACTCATTCGGTCCCTCCCTGGAATGATTCGCTCACTTCCCCGCTTCGGATTTCATGTGGCAGTTCTTGTACTTCTTGCCGCTGCCGCACGGGCACGGGTCGTTGCGGCCGACCTTCGCGCCGATGTTGCGGATCGTCTCCACCCGCTTCTGGGCCTCGCCGCCGCCGCCGCTGGTGGTCTGCTGGGTGGACTGCTCCATCGCCACCTGGGCCGACCGCGCCTGCATCGCCGACTGGGCCGACTGATGCACCGACCGCGCGCCGGCCCACATGGCCGCTTCCACCTGCTCCTCGCCCACGTCTTCCACCCGGAACACGGCCTCGCTCAGGCGGTCCCGCACGCCCACCCACATGTCGTCGAACAGCTTCATCCCCTCCCGCTTGTACACGATCTTCGGGTCTTCCTGCGCGTACCCGGCCAGCCCGACCGTGCTGCGGAGGTGGTCCATCGTCAGCAGGTGCGCCTTCCAGGCGGCGTCCAGTTGCTCGAGCAGCAGACTTCGTTCGGTCTGGTGCATCTCCGGGCGGGACTTCCCGTCGAAGGCGTTCAGCAGGGTGTGTAGCACGTCGGCGGGCTTGCGGCCGGTCAGTTTGTCGGCCTCCACCTCGATGCCGAGTTCCGCCTGGAACCACGTCGCCAGTTCCTCGGCGTCGGCGGCCTCGGCCGCCTTCGCCCCGCTCAGGGCCTCCTCCACCTTCGCCACGATCTCCGGGTGGTTCAGCTTCGGCTGGGCGGACTTGCTGGCGGCCAGCAGCATGTCCTTGATCTTGGCCCGCGTCTCGGTGCGGATGACCTCCTCCGAGATGCCGGCGGCACCGGGGAAGCGGGTCAGCGCCCAGCGGAACAGTTGTTCGCGGTCGGGGCGGCGGTCCGGGCGGGTCTTCTCCGGCAGGTACGACGCCATGCCGACTTGCACCGGGAATTCGGCGTCCTTCTGCCGGTAGTGCTCCCGAATTTTCTCCTGGAGCAGCGGCTCCAACTCGCCCGCCTCCTTGCCCAGCAGCAGGTCGAGCGGGACGATCAGGGCGAACTTCTGTCGCGCCCAGTCGGCCAGCGACTCGGCCCCGTAGTGCGGCTCCAGGAACCGCGCCCCGGCGGACAGGTCCACCACTTCGATGGCCTTCTGGGCCTCCCCGATCAGGTACTCGCTCATCTCCTCGCGGCCGATCGTCTTCAACTCCTTGTCGGTCGTCTTCAGCTTGAATCGGGCGTTCACGGCGCGGCTGAACTCCTGCCACTTCCAGTCCTTCGGGTCGTCGGCCGGGTTCAGGTTCTCGTCGGTGGTCTCGGTGACGAAGGTGACGGCCATGCTCGCGGCGCGGTCCTTGGCGGTGCGGCTGGCGTCGTCGGAACTGGACCCGCGGAAGTCGGCCGCGTCGAACTCGACGCCGAACTCGCCGGCCGCGTACTGGGCGAAGCTGGCCGCCCCGTAGCTGTCGTTGGTGTACCGGACGACGGCGGCGGCGATCTGCTCGTCGATCATGTCCAGGATCAGGTGCCGCGGGTTGCCGCCGTCCAGGATGCCCTGGCGGGTGCCGTAGGTCTTCTTCCGCTGGAAGTCCATCACCTCGTCGTATTCCAGCAGGTTCTTCCGCTGGTCGAAGTGGTACTCCTCGACCCGCTTCTGCGCCCGCTCGATCTGCTTGGTGAGCATCCCGGACTCGAGCGCCTCGCCGTCCTTCAGGCCGAACCAGGTGCTGGACATCAGCCGGCGGAGGCGGTCGCCGCCGAACAGCCGCATCAGTTCGTCTTCGAGCGACAGGAAGAAGCGGCTGCTGCCGGGGTCGCCCTGGCGGCCGGCGCGGCCGCGGAGCTGGTTGTCGATCCGCCGCGACTCGTGCCGCTCGGTGCCGACGATGTGCAGGCCGCCCAGTTCGGCCACCTTGCGGCCCTCCTCCTTCATCTTCTCGCGGGCCTCGATCTCGGCGATCGTCTTGGCCCACACGTCGTTCGGGATCTCCAGGCGGGTCGGGTACAGTTGCCGGCCGTCGGCGTCCTTCAGTTGCTTCAGCCGCGCCCACGCCAGGGTCTCGCTGTTGCCGCCGAGGATGATGTCGGTGCCCCGGCCGGCCATGTTCGTCGAGATGGTGACGGCGTTGAGCCGCCCGGCCTGGGAGACGATCTCGGCCTCCCGCGACACGTTCTCCGGCTTCGCGTTGAGCAGTTCGTGCTTGATGCCCCGCCGCTTGAGCAGGACCGACAGCCGCTCGCTCTTGGCCACGTCGGTGGTGCCGATGAGGATCGGCCGGCCGGACTTGTGGATCTCGGCGATCTCCTCGACCACCGCGTCCCACTTCTCGCCGTCCGTCTTGTACACCAGGTCCGGGTACTCCTTCCGCAGCATCGGCTTGTTCGTCGGCACCTGCACCACGTCCAGCTTGTAGATCTTCCAGAACTCGTTCGCTTCCGTCATGGCGGTGCCGGTCATGCCCGACAGCTTGCCGTACAGCTTGAAGAAGTTCTGCAACGTGACGGTGGCGAGGGTTTGCGTCTCCTGCTTGATCTGTACGCCCTGCCGCCGGTGCTTGGCCTCGACGGCCTGGTGCAGTCCGTCGCTCCACTGGCGGCCGAACATGGCGCGGCCGGTGAACTCGTCGATGATGATGACGCCGAGTTGGTTGTTCTCGCGGGGGTCGGCCGCGATCATGTAATGGCGGTCCAGTTGGTACATGTGCGTGGCGCGCAGCGCGTTATCGATCAGGTGCGGCCACTCCATGTTGCCGGCGGTGTAGAAGCTCTCCACCCCGGCCAGCTTCTCCGCCTCGCGGACGCCGGCGTCGGTCAGGTGGCAGGTCCGCTCCTTCTCCTTGATTTCGAAGTACGTCCCCTTCGGCGGCGGGTTCTGCGGGTCGATGCGCGCCCCCTCCGGCGGCAGGACGGCCGGCAGGCCGTCGCCCTCGGTCCCTTTCAGTTGCACCAACCCATTCGCCGCCATCTCCTGCCGCGCCTTCCGCTCCAGGTCGGTCAGCTTGCGGGCGATGTCGTCCGACCGCTCGTAGTTCTTGATGTCGGTGTACGCCGGGCCGGAGATGATGAGCGGGGTGCGGGCCTCGTCGATGAGGATGTTGTCCACCTCGTCGATGATGGCGTAACTGAGGGGGGTCCGCTGGCACTGGCGGAAGTAGGCGTGGTAGCCGTCGTCGTCGAACCGGGCCGACTTCATGTTATCGCGGAGGTAGTCGAACCCGAACTCGCTGCTGGTGCCGTAAGTGACGTCGCACAGGTAGGCGTGCCGTTTGGTGTCGCCGTCCTGGTCGCTCTGGATGAACGCGGCCGTCACCCCCAGCGCGTTGTAAATGGGCAGCATCCACTCGCAGTCGCGGCGGGCCAAATAGTCGTTCACGGTGACGACGTGGACCCCCTGACCGGTGAGCGCGTTCAGGTACGCCGGCAGGGTGGCGACCAGCGTTTTCCCCTCCCCGGTCATCATCTCGGCGATGGCCCCGTGCCCGGTCTGGTACCCGTGCAGGATGGCCCCGCCGACGATCTGCACGTCGTAGTGCCGCATCCCCTTGGTCCGGCGGGCGGCCTCGCGGCAGGCGGCGAACGCCTCCGGCAGCAGTTGGTCGAGCGTCTCGCCCTTGGCCAGCCGCTCGCGGAACACCGGCGTCAGCCCCGTCAACTCCTCGTCCGTCAGGACCGTCATCCGGGCTTCGAAGGCGTTCACCTTTTCCAGGGCGCTACCGGGAATAGCGGTGTGGGTGTTCGCCCCCTTGGGTCGGTAGTAGCCGACGGCCTTGATGGCCCGGTCGTTGGCCGAGCCGAACATCCGGGTGACGAACCCCATGCCCGATTCGATGACGCCGGAAAAGGCGTCGCCGAGCCGTTCGAGAATGCCGGGTTTCGGGGTCGTATCGGTCGCCATGGATCGGGAGCCTCGGAAAACGGTCGAAACCAGACGGTCACTCTAAGATCGGGGGAAAAATCGGTCAATACGGACCCGCCGGCGCGGGTCGCGCCGCCCCTGCCGAATAGGACGGCTCGCGGGCGGATTCTCGCCGGGCGGGTCCGTGCCCCGTCACACCGCGACGGGCGGGCGGTATGGGGGTCACTCCACGACACCGAGGAATCGCCATGACCGCCCAGCCGCCACCACCGACCAACCCGTACTGGCACCCGATGAATTTGGCCGTCGTGCTGGCCACCTTCACGGTGTTGTTTATTGGGGTGCTGTACGCGATCAGCCCGATCCGCGAGTTTCGGCGGGAACTGCTGGCGACTGCGACTTCCGAAGAAGCCACTTGGCAGACGAAGACGAGCGACCGACGGCCGAAACCGCTGCCGGCGGACGAATACCACTGGAGGGTGGCTTACACGTTCACGGGCGTTCACGGTGAGCGCGGCTTCCACACGGTCCATTACCCGCCTGGCGCGGTGAAACCGGCCGCCGGCGACACGATGATCGTCCGCTACCAGCCCGCCCCGGAATTGGCGGGGCCGAACGATCCGGCCTCCACCCCGTGCCGACCCGCCGACGGGGTGACACTTTTGGGCGAAGGCAAGTACGTCATCGCCGGGGTGGTCTTCGTGACGCTGTTCCTCTTCTCGGCCTGGGTGATGAACTGGAAACACTGGCAGTCGGCGAACCGCGTCCTACTCGACCTGCGGGAGGGCACCATCACCGCCGACGAGGCCCGACTGCGGATGCACGCCGCGATGTTCGGCGTGATACAAGCCCCCCGGTAGCGATGTCCCATCACGTGCCGTGGGGGGAACGCAATTCACCTCCCCCAAACGAGGGGTGGTCGGCGGCGAAGCCGCCGGGAGGGGAGACTTTTCTTGTTCGCCCGAAG
>JBBRUO010000304.1:0-7372 GCA_038247725.1 Gemmatales bacterium | reverse complement strand
TGAAGTGGTCCAGCCGTTCGACGTGGCGGGCGGGTGCCACCTGGCGCACTTCCCCATCCGCTCCGGCTGGCAGGCGGCGCTCAAGGTGGTGCAGCACGAGACGCAGCGGGCGGCCGGCGGGTACGGCGGCGGGGGCACGCACTACGGCCTCCACTACGCCCGTCTGATTCACGACCCGGCGCGGTTCCTGGCCGAGCCGGAACTGTACCTGTGCGGCGAAGTGGCGGAGCCGGCCGCGTACTGGGGGGCCGCTGTCCGCCATGCGGCGACGACGGAAGCCGACCCGCAGCGGCTCACGCGGGGGCTGCTGGGCCTCGTCCGCCGCCTCGCCGACAGTCACGAGCGGTGGCGGTCCCAGGCCGAGCGGACGGTTCACCGGAGTGCCCTCCGGCGCACCCTGTCTCGGCTGTGGCGGTGGCTGGGCCTGCCGGCGCGGGGCAACCGCTTCGCCTTCCGCCCGGCGGCCGAGCCGGACAGCCGCACGCCGGAGCAACTGCGCGGGGACGTGCGGGTGCTGAAGTCGGAAGTGGCGGACGGCGTGCTGTCGGCGGTGGTGCGGGTGTCGAACACGGGCGCGGCGAAGTGGCGGACCTCGACCGGCGACGGCCAGGTGAACATCGGCGCGCAGGCGATGACGCCCGACGGCCGGGTGTCCGTCACCGACTGGCACCGGGCCGGACTCCCAGCGGACCTGTCACCCGGCGACGCCGTGGACATCCCCCTGACGTGCCCGCTGCCGGCCGACCCCGGCACCGCGCTGGGCATCGACCTGGTCGCCGAAGGGGTGACGTGGTTCGGCTGCCGGGTGCCGGCGGTCACGCCACCAGAAGTGCCTTCAACTTCGTGAGGCCGGTCGTCGCCACCTCGTTCGGGTCTTGCTTCCAGTAGTCGCGGTTGAACAGTTCCAGGGACAGGTAGCCGGCGTACCCGATGGCCGTCAGCGTGGCGAACAGCTCCTTGAGCGGGGCGACGCCGTCGCCGGGGTAGACGCGGTCCTGGTCGCGGATCGTGCCGCGCTCGATCTTCGGGTAGTCGTTGACGTGGAAGATGCCGATGGCCGCCCCGGACACCAGCTTCATCCCGCCGAACCCGCTGCCGCCCTTGTACAGGTGGTACACGTCGGGCAGCACCGCCCCGCCGTCCCGCCCGCACTCCATCGCCGCCAACACCGTCTCACCGAACTTGCCCAGGCTCTGGCTGTGCCCCCACACTTCGACGATGGGGGTGACGCCCATCGCCTTGCCGAGGTCGAGCAACTCGCCGTAGCGGTCGGCCGCGAGCATCGCCGACACCGGCTGGCTGAACTTCGGGTCGTCCCGCTTGCTGCCGCCGGCGGTGGCCCCGACCGGCGGCGCGGCGATCCGCACCCCGCCGACGGCGACCACCTTGTCCATGTCCCGCTTGGCCGTCTCCAGCCCCTTCTTCCGCCGGACGGGGTCTTCGACGAGCCACTCGGCGAAGCCGATGCAGTCGGGCACCGCGAGGCCGGCGTCGGCGATCCGCGTCTTCAGGTCCGCGAGCGTGCCGCCGCCCTTCGTGAACTCGTCGAGTTCCTGAATCCACGGCTCGATGGCCGCATACCCGGCCTTGGCGGCGACGGCGACGCTGTCGAGGATCGGCCGGGGTTTGCCCCAATCCCCTTGGGAGAGGCGGATGGTGCTGGTGTTCAAGCAGAAACCGAACGCGGGTTTGGCGGCCGGCTTCGGCTGCCCGCGAACGGCGGTGGCCGCCACCGCGACGGCGGACGACGCGAGCAGCGAGCGACGGGTGAGCATGGCGAATCCCTCGGGGCGTGCGGTCATGATACCGAAAGAGGCCGGCGAGTTTGCCTTGGCATGGTAGGTCGCGGTCGAAGTTCCCCGAAGGGGAACGAGGCCCGACACGCCGTTCCCTGAGCGCCAGGGTGGTGGGCCGTCGGGCCTCCCCGGCCTGCGGCCGCCTCGACCGCGACCTACTTCCCCGGCACCAACTCGTAGCAGGCGAGTTTGCCTTTGCCGCGCAGGTACATCAACCCGTGGCTGACCACCGGCGGTGCCCAGCACGGGTACTCCAACTCCGGTATCTCTTTCCACTGCGCCACCTTCTCGAACTTCTCCGGGTTCGGTTTGAACAGCGTCAGGGTGCCGTCCTCGGCCATCGCCAGGATGTGCCCGTCGATCTTGGTGAACGTCACCCGGTACGTTTTCGTCTCCTTCCACTTCACCGCCCCCGTGGCCCACTCGACGCAACGGATGTCGCCCTCCGGGGAGTGCCGGCCGCTGCACCCGTAGATGAACTTGCCGTCGAGTACCGGCGTCGCCCAGTGGGCCATCAGGGACTTCTCGTCCTTCTCCGGGTCTTTGTCCGACCACACTTCCTTCACGCTGAAGTCGGGCTGCACTTCGACGAGTGCCGCGCCCTTCCCGTAGCACTCGGAGATCAGGATGCGGTCGCCGACGATCAGCGGGGTGGCGGCGTTCACGCTCTCCAGGTCGCGGGCCCGCCACGGGAACCGGAACCGCGGCTTGCCGTTCGCCGGGTCGATGCCGACCAACCCGTCGCGGGCGAAGGACACCACCGTCTTCTTGCCCCGGATGGTGGCGAGAACCGGACTGCTGTAACTGGCGAGTTCGTCGGTGGATTTGTACTTCTCCGCGCCGGTCTTCTTATCGAAGGCGACGAACCCGGAGCCGTTCCCCTTCACCTCGCGGAAGTCGAACGGCTTCGGCCCCTTGGCGCTGCCGCCGACCGGCACGATGAGCAGGTCATCGACCACCAGCGGCACGCTGCCGACGCCGAAGAAGTTCTGGTAAAAGTGGTACTTCTCCTTGGTGTCCACCTTCCACACTTCCGTGCCGGCGGTAGACACGCACGCCAACACGCCATCGACGCCGTGAATGTAAACGCGGTCGCCATCCACGACGGGGCAGGCGCGGGGGCCGGGGTCGTACCCGTACTGGTCCTCGTACGCGGTGGGGTACTCGTACTTCCAGAGCAGCTCGCCGGTCTCGGCGTTGCGGGCGGTCAGGCGGGCGGCGTCGGCGAAGCGGTCGAAGTGGTACAACTTGCCGGCGGCGATCACCGGCGGGGCGTAGCCGAGGCCGAGGTCGCAATCCCAGACCTTCTTCAGCCCCTCTTTCGGCCACGTCGTCAGGATGCCGGTCTCGGTGGAAACCCCGTCGCGGGTCGGCCCGAGTAGCGTCGGCCAGTCGGTGCCGGCGCGGGTCGGCTTCACCCGCTCCGCCGCGCCGGGCTGCGGCTCCTCGTTGGGACCAGTACAGCCGATCAAGGCGAGCAGAAGTAAGGAACAGCGCATCGGACACCAGTCATTGAAGTGGAACGCGGATGACACGGATCGAAGGTCGGGTCAAACCCAGCGGGTCTGGCAAATGGTTCTGGCGGCTTGAAAGACGTGACCCCGGACCTTCCGCATTCTACCCGACGCGGCCAAAAGTGAAACGTCTTCGAAGGTCTGGAACGGGTGGATGGGATTCGGCCCTCACCCGGTTGCTTCGCAACCCCCCTTTCCCTGCTTGGCTCCCTTCTCTTCCCGTCGCGGAACCGGACGGTTTCCCAGGGAGAGGGGTTATGGGCTGTCAAGGGTAGGTTTCGGCCATTCCCTTGTTTTTCAGACCTCACCCCCCGGCCCCCTCTCCGTCCCCGAGAGGGGGCCGGGGGGTGAGGTCTGAAAAACCTCCGCGAACCCCAATACCGGCCCCTGACAGGGGGCCGAGGGGTGAGGCCGATACGCGGGCCGGAAAGTTTTGCCGCCCTGGGTCATGAGCGACTTCGGCTGGTTCGCGTCCCGGATCCGGCCGTCCGCCGTTTGCCCCGCCCGGTTCGTCTGCTACGATCCAACACCCACTGCACCTTGAGACCCACCCGATGCGACCGTTCCCGCCCGCCCTGCTGGTCGCCGTCCTCGTGCCGGCCGTCGCCCCGGCCGCCGTCGTGTGCGTGCAGAACCGCACGGCCGTCGAGATCACCTTCGCCGTCACGCACAAGCCGGACGCGCGGCAGGTCGTCACCCTCGCCCCCGGCGACACGGCGGCGATCCCGGTCGGCCGCGAGCCGACGCTGATCGTCACGCGGGGGGACACCAACGAGACGTTCCGCCTGGACCCGTACACCCCGTACCTGTTCGTCCCGAAGGGGGAGTCGTTCGACTTCCAAGGGGCGAAGCTGGCGGGCGAGTTGCCCAAGCCGGACGACGTGCCGGCCGCGCCCGCCCCCCGCAAGCCGATCCCCGTCCCCGTCACTGTGCTCGTGGACGACCGCACCGGGCAAACCCAGGCGGCGTGGGAGAAAGTCCTCCGCGAGCGGTTCGCCGCCGCCGCCGAGGTATTCGAGGCGCGACTCGCCGTGAAGTTCGAGGTGGCCGCGACGGCGGAATGGAAGACGACCGCCGAGGGCGGGTGGGACTTCGCGCTGGAACACTTCAAGACGAACGTGGACCCGAAACCCGGCGGGCTGGCGGTCGGCTATCTGGTGACGCCGCCGGCGAAGGACGACAACGGGCAGGTGAGCGCCACCGGGCGGCCGTGGCGGGCGCACGTCCTGCTCCGCGACGGCTGGCCGAAGACGGAGGCCGAGCGGGTGGACGTGCTGGCGCACACTCTCGGCCGGCACCTCGGGGCGGTCCGCACCGCCGACCCGCTGTCGGTCATGCGGGAGCCGTTGCTCGACGGGCAGGCGACGAAGCCGAAGTATCGCCCGCGGTTCGACCCGCTGAACTTGTTGGTCATGCACATCTGGGCCGAGGAGAAGGCCGGCGGCCACGGGCTGACGTGGGAGACGCTTCGCCCGAAGGCCCGCGCCCGCCTCCAGGTGCTGTACAAGACGCTGGCCGAGTTGCCGTCGAAAGACCCGACGGCGACGGAGTACGTCGAGGCGCTGGCGGTCGGGAAGGAAGCCGTCCCGCCGCCGGCGGCCGACCCGCCCCGCAAGTTGTCTGACCGCGACGCGGCCGTGTACGCCGTCGTGCGGGCCGTCACCGAGACGGCGAAGACGCTGGCCGACGACCCGAAGCGACCCAAGGGCGACGCGCTGACGGCCGAGTACGTTCGCGCGGCGGCAGGGGCGGCCGACAACCAGCACGAGGATCACCGCGCGGCGGCGTTCCTCATCGGCCTCGGCATCGCCCTGGACGATTCGACCGTCCTGCGGGCGAACCCGCTGACCCGGCGGATGTGCGAGCGGGTGGAAGATGACGACGAGCGGAAGGCGCGGCTGGCGGTTCTCGGGACGCCGACGGTGCGCGGCCGGCGGGACTTGTGCCAGCACTTCGTCGTGTCGGTGGCCCTGGTGCAACTGGTCGGGGCGGAGGCGGCCGAGTTCGCCGGGCTGTCGAAAGAGTTGTCCGACATGAAGGGGGCGAGCGGGTTCAGCTTCGTCGATCTGTCGGCGGATTACGCCGGCGTCGCGTTCGCCAAGGAAATTGCTGCCGACACGCCGCGGTTGGCGAAGTTGAAGGACAAGTTCGAGGTCGCGGCGTGGGTGCCGGCGTTCGACGGACTCCGCGAAGGGCTGCCGGAGGCGAAGTTCAAGGCCGACTTCGGTGGCACCGACGACAAGCGGTTCAAGGCCGTCGTCGCGGACATCCGCAAGCGGGTCGCCGCGCTACCGGCGTATCGGAAGTGAGCCGGGTTGGGCGGCCGGTCGTTACTCAGCCCGCGCCGCGCGGCGGCGGCCGTTCGTCCGGGGCCGACTCGTCCGGTCCCCGGCGGTTCATCGCCCGCGCCATCATCTGGAGCGCGATCGACGCCAGGACGACCGTCGCGGCGACCCAGAAGGCGGTGCCGAGAACTGGTGCCATCGGGCCGACGCCGCGGAACTCGTCGGAGTAAAATGGGCCGAGTCCCGCACGGTCCAACTCCCGCATCGGTGCCCACCCGGCGATGAAGGGTGGCGTTCCGCCGAGGAGCAGAACCGCCGGGGTTTCCAGACTCCGGCCGCGGCCGCCGACGATGCCGACCGGCAGCACGCAGCACACCAGGACCAGCAGCCAGAACCCGCCGGCCAGGAAGGCCGTCGCCGCGAACGCCCGCACGCTCGCCCCCAAGGTCGTCTTCGCCGACAGCGAGCAGACGATGCCGACGCAACTGAACGCCGAGGCGTACACGAACACCAGCCCGGCCGCGAGCAGCAACATGCCGAACTGGACGACCTGAAGGCCCAGGCCGACGGCCCACACGCCGAGCAGCACGGCGTAGGCGAACCGCATGCTCAGCACGCACCCCAGCCACTTGCCGAACAGCACCTCGGCGGGGGTGAGCGGGGCCGAGATCAGGCTCAGCCAGGTGTCCTTGTCCCGCTCCCCGGCCACCGCCGCCGCCCCCCGCAGGGCCACCCCGAAGAGGATCACCGTCGTCAGCACGCCGGTGCAGACGCGCACCCAGACGCTCATCCCGTCGATGTAGTCCTCCCACCGGCTGGCGAAGGTGGGGTTCCCCCGCCGGTTCGAAGTGTCGAAGAAGCAGACGTACGCGCCGACCACCGGGACCGCCACCGTCAGCCCGACGACGACGGTGCGGAACAGCCAGCCCATCACGCCGACCCGCCCGCCGCTGCCGAACACTTCCCGCCACAGCACCGGCATCGTCCCCAGACTGGGCCGGCGGGCGGCGATTCGCGCCGGCGCGGTGCGCGGGGCACCGTAGCTCTGCCGCAGCGCCACCACCCGCAGCCGCGTCACCGCATACAGCAGGGCCAGCCCCGTGACGAGGCCCCAGAAGGCGGCGTACCGGCCGAGCATCCGGGCGATCGCGTCGCCGTCCACGGACTGGCCCCACCCGGTCTCCGTCACGTACACGTACCCGGCGTTGCCGGAGGCGAACCATTCGGCCACCGCCTGCCAGTCCACGACGAACAGGCCGAAGTCGGTCAGATGCCGTCCGTTCGGCACCAACAGTCCGCTGGCGACGACGGCCAGAGTGACCGACACGGCGAGGTAGCCGACCACCATCAGGTAGGTGACGGCGATGGCGTCGCGGGACTTCTTCAGCGCGGCCGAGAACGCCAGCGACACCGCCGACAGGCCGATCACCGTCAGCACGGCGGCGGCCGCGGACGCCAGCGCGAGGTCGGGATCGATGCCGCCGAACAGTTGCAACAGGGCCAGAACCGGCAGCCCGGCCAGCACGTACATGCCCAGGGTGATGGCCCGCGCGGCCAACTTGCCGAACACGATCTCGCGGTTCCGCAGGTCGGTGGCGAGGAGGAATTCGAGCGTCTGCCGCTCCTTCTCGTTCGCGATGGTGCCCGCCACATACCCCGGTGTGAGCAGCACCAGCACCACCAGTTGCACGACGGCCACCACTTCGAAGTACAGCGTGGCGAACTTCCGCAACTCGTCCGCCGGAATCCTCCCGCGATACCCGGCGCGGGCCATCGC